>CAMHMG010000228.1 GCA_946186175.1 uncultured Clostridia bacterium
AACAAGACAATTTTTTGAAGAAGTTATATTAAATTTTCCTTGACATTTAAAAATAAAGTCTTATACTATACGTAGTATTTCAAAGACGAAATACATAATATCTATGTTATATATAGAAATGATTAATAGTTGAATAATGGTATCTATAAAGCATAGCTGAATAGATATGAATAATGAAAGATTAGAAGCAAGGGTGTTTCGAGGTTTGTACTCGAAGCACCCTTTTTCGCATTAAAGGGAGGAAAATCATGAACAAAGAATTTCAGAAACTAAGACAAAAAGGATTATATGATCCGCAGTTTGAACACGACAATTGCGGTATCGGTGCGATCATTCAGATTGACGGCAAGAAAAGTCAAAAACTGGTTGCAGATGCTTTAAGTATTGTTGAGAATCTTGAACACAGAGCCGGAAAGGATGCAGAGGGAAAGACCGGTGACGGTGTCGGAATACTTACACAAATTCCCCATAAGTTCTTTGTTCGTAAGATGAAAGAGCAGGGAGTAAATCTTCCAAAGGAAAGAGGCTACGGCGTAGGAATGTTCTTCTTTCCACAAAATGATCTTGAGAACAGACAGGCAAAGAAGATGTTTGAGACCATAGTAGAGAAGGAAGGGCTTAATATTCTAGGCTGGAGAAAGGTTGACACTAAACCTGAGGTTATTGGAAGTAAGGCACTTTCATGTATGCCGGTTATTATGCAGGTTTTTATTGAAAGACCGGAATGCTTTGAAACCGATCTTGATTTTGACAGGAAGCTGTATGTTATTAGACGTGAGTTTGAACAGAGTAATATCAATACTTATGTACCTTCCCTTTCGTGCAGAACTATTGTGTATAAAGGAATGTTTCTCGTTGGACAGTTAAGAACATTTTTCTTAGACCTTATGGAGAAAGATTATGAGTCTGCGATCGCTATGGTACACTCACGTTTCTCAACTAATACCAATCCAAGCTGGAATCGTGCGCACCCTAATCGTTTCATGGTTCATAACGGTGAGATCAATACCATTAAGGGTAATGCGGATAAAATGCTTGCCCGAGAAGAGACGATGCATACAAAGGTGCTCTCTGAGGATGATATGACAAAAGTTCTTCCGGTTATCTCTTCAAGCGGTTCTGATTCGGCAATGCTTGACAATACGTTGGAATTTCTTGTGATGAGTGGTATGGAGCTTCCGCTTGCAGCGATGATAGCTATTCCTGAACCGTGGGCTCACAACGATACTCTTACACAGGAGGAGAGAGATTTCTATCAGTATTATGCAACTATGATGGAGCCTTGGGATGGACCTGCATCGATTCTGTTTTCAGATGGAGATATAATGGGAGCAATCCTTGATAGAAATGGTCTCCGCCCTTCAAGGTATTATGTTATGGATGATGGAAGACTTATTCTCTCTTCAGAGGTAGGAGTACTTGCCCTTGATGAAAAACATATAATTAAGAAGGAAAGACTTCATCCCGGTAAGATGCTTCTTATAGATACAACTAAGAACAAAATCTACTCTGATGAGGAGATCAAGAAGAGATATGCACATAAGGAGCCTTATGGTGAGTGGCTTGACAGCAATCTGTTAAAACTAAAAGATATAAAGATTCCAAATGCAAAGATTCCGTCATATACAGATGAGGAAAGAACCAGGCTTCAGAAAGCATTTGGCTATACCTATGAGAACTACCATGAGGGCATCCTTAATATGGCGTTAAATGGTACAGAGCAGATTGGTGCAATGGGTGTGGATACTCCTATAGCTGCACTTTCAGATGAATACCAACCGTTGTTCTATTACTTTAAACAGCTGTTTGCACAGGTTACCAATCCGCCGATCGATGCAGAGCGTGAGAAGATAGTTACGTCAAGAACTGTCTATGTGGGTAAGAATGGTAACCTGTTAGAGGAAAAACCTGAGAACTGTCATGTACTTAAGATTCACAATCCGATTCTTACGGATCTCGATCTGTTGAAGATTGAGAACCTAAAGTCTAACGGTTTCAAGGTTGCTAAAGTTTCCATACTCTATTATAAGAGTACACCGATGAAACGCGTGATAGATCATTTATTTGTTGAGGTGGATAAGGCGTACAGAGAGGGCGCCAATATACTTATTCTTTCCGACAGAGGAGTGGATGAGAATCATGTAGCTCTTCCGTCATTGCTTGCTGTCGCAGCAGTACACAGGCATCTGGTTGTGACAAAGAAGTGTACCGCTATGTCACTAATACTTGAATCTGGCGAGCCTCGCGAGGTACATCATTTTGCAACACTTTTGGGATTTGGTGCATCGGCTGTCAATCCATATCTTGCACATTCAACAATTAAAGAACTTGTTGACAATGATTTGCTTGATAAGGACTACTATGCTGCTGTTGATGATTATGACAGTGCAATACTTCACGGAATTGTTAAGATCGCTTCTAAAATGGGTATATCTACGATTCAGTCTTATCAGGGCAGTAAGATATTTGAAGCAATCGGTATTTCCAAAGAGGTTGTTGATGAATATTTCACTGGAACGGTCAGTCGTGTCGGCGGTATTAGTTTAGATGATATTGCCAAAGCAGTTGACAAACAGCACAGCCGTGCCTTTGATCCTCTTGGTCTATCAGCTGATATGGAGCTTACGGCGGTCGGACGTCATAAGGCGAGAAGTCAGGGTGAAAATCACAGATATAATCCACAGACAATACATATGCTTCAGCTTGCGACAAGAGAAGGCAGTTATGATAAGTTTACTGAATATACAAAAATGGTCGATGCAGAAAAGACAGGATATTTGAGAAGTCTTATGGACTTTAATTATCCGGAAAACGGCGTGCCTATCGAAGAGGTTGAAAGTGAAGAAGAGATTGTTAAGAGATTTAAGACAGGTGCTATGTCTTATGGTTCGATTTCCGAAGAGGCACATGAGACGCTTGCAATTGCAATGAATCATTTACACGGTAAATCAAACAGTGGTGAGGGTGGAGAGAGTGATGAAAGAATTGCCTCTGCCGGGACCAAGCATGACAGAAGCTCAGCTATTAAACAGGTCGCTAGCGGACGTTTTGGTGTGACAAGTAAGTATCTCGTAAGCGCAAAAGAAATACAGATTAAGATGGCACAGGGTGCAAAACCCGGTGAAGGAGGACATCTTCCGGGAAAGAAGGTATATCCGTGGATTGCAAAGACCAGACATTCAACACCCGGAGTAAGTCTTATTTCTCCACCACCCCATCATGATATTTATTCAATAGAGGATCTTGCACAACTTATCTATGATTTGAAGAATGCTAACAAAAATGCCCGTATTTCTGTCAAGCTTGTGTCAGAAGCCGGTGTAGGTACAGTAGCAGCGGGAGTTGCCAAGGCAGGTGCTCAGGTTATTCTTGTTTCAGGCTATGACGGGGGAACAGGAGCGGCACCGCTTAGTTCAATTCACAATGCCGGACTTCCCTGGGAGCTTGGTCTTGCCGAGACTCATCAGACGCTGCTCTCAAATGGTCTTCGCAACCAGGTTGTTATAGAGACAGATGGAAAGCTTATGAGTGGAAGAGATGTTGCTATTGCGGCACTTCTCGGTGCAGAGGAGTTTGGTTTTGCTACAGCTCCGCTTGTAACACTTGGATGCGTGATGATGAGAGTATGTAACAAGGATACCTGTCCTGTGGGTGTTGCAACACAGAATCCGGAGCTTAGAAAGCGTTTTGCAGGAAAGCCTGAATATGTTGAGAACTTTATGATATTTATAGCAAGACAGCTTCGTGAATATATGGCACGTCTTGGTGTGAGAACAATAGATGAGATGGTGGGCCGTACAGATCTTCTGAAGGTCAAAGCAGGTCTTACTGATACACAGGATAAAATTGACCTTGATCAAATTCTTGTTGATGTATCAGGAATAGACAGAAAACTGCAGACCTTCCACCCTGAACTTGCTTATGATTTCAAACTTGAAAATACTAAGGATGAGAAAGTGCTTCTTAAGGATAAGGGAATTATAGAAGCGATATTAAAAGGTAAGAAGAGCAGTGTAAATATTGAGCTTACCAATATAGACAGAACCTTTGGTACATTGCTTGGCGCAGAGATTACAAGACATAACGCTGAGGGACTTGAAGAAGATACTATTGAGATCAATTGTAAGGGATCGGGCGGACAGAGCTTTGGTGCATTTATTCCAAAGGGACTTACATTAAATTTAACCGGAGACAGTAATGATTATTTTGGTAAAGGTCTTTCAGGTGGTAAGCTTATAGTCCATGCACCGGAAGATGTAAAGTATGATCCGAGTGAAAATATAATAATCGGTAATGTTGCTCTATATGGTGCAACCTCGGGTGAGGCTTATATAGCAGGTATGGCAGGTGAGCGTTTCTGTATTCGTAATTCGGGCGTGACTGCCGTTGTTGAGGGAGTCGGTGAGCATGGCTGTGAGTACATGACAGGTGGTCATGCAGTAATACTTGGTCCTACAGGAAAGAATTTTGCGGCCGGTATGAGCGGAGGTGTTGCTTATGTGCTTGATGAGGAGAACCATCTATACAAGAATCTTAATAAGCAGCTTGTCAACATGGAAAAGGTGGAGCTTAAGAATGACAAGGAAGAGCTTAAGAGGATGATAGAAAAACATGTTAAGTATACAGGCTCTAAGAAGGGTAAGATGATCCTTGATAATTTTGATGAGTATATCGGAAAGTTCAAAAAGATCATTCCTACAGATTACAAGGAGATGTTGAGACTCACTGCCCGCAATGAAGAGCAGGGTATGGACAGAGAGCAGGCGCAGATTGAGGCATTCACAGAGCTGGTAGGATAGATTCGGGTTTGTACGCGAAACTCTTATACATTTTTACGCATAGCAGTTTGTCTGA
>CAMHMG010000229.1 GCA_946186175.1 uncultured Clostridia bacterium
AACAAGTCGTGAAGAAGGAAACGACTCTGATGAAACAACAAGCCATAAAGATGTAACTAACCAGGTTGAATATAATCTTAGCAGTAATTATAAGGTGTCGGAAGATGTTGCGTTAGAGGCGGCCGTTCGCGAATTACAGGAGGAGACAGGATATGTGTCTGATGAGTGGCGTCACCTGATAACGGTTGCGTCTAATGCGACCATAGCTGATAATTACGCATATATTTTTGAGGCAAAGAACTGCCGTAAGGTTTCAGGACTAATGCTTGACGATACAGAATTCTTAAATGTGAGAAAGTATTCTGCTGCCGAGCTTGAAAAGATGGTGAAGGAGAATAAATTTCAGCAGGCTATACATATTATGGCGTGGCTGTATTCAAAGAATTTTATGAGTAATAAATAATAGTTTCCGAAAATGATAAATGGAGGAATGAATGATGAATATTTTACCAGGCATTGATGAAGTGAAAAAAATTGCAGGAAACGGTCAGTATAAGGTTGTTCCGATCAGTTGCGAGATTCTGTCGGATTTCATTACGCCGATTGAGGTGGTGAGGATAATGAAGAATGCTTCTAAACATTGTTACCTTCTGGAGTCGGCAATGGCTAATGAGACATGGGGGCGTTATACATTTATGGGATATGATCCTATAATGGAGTTTACCTGTATGAAGGGTGTTATGAATATCTGTTCATCAGATGGTGAGGAAAAAGAGGTGTCAGGCAATCCTTCAGAATATTTAAGAGAAATTTTGAAAGAGTACAAGAGCCCTAAAATTTCTGATCTGCCTCCATTTACAGGTGGTCTGGTTGGTTACTTCTCATATGATTTTATTTCATATAGTGAGCCGACTGTAAAGATTTCCGCGCATGACGAGGAAGAATTCAAAGATATTGATCTTATGCTGTTTGATAAGGTAATCGCATTTGATAACATTCGTCAAAAGATCATTCTTATCGTTAATATAAAACTTGATAACATTGAAGAAAATTATGAAAAAGCAATAGATACACTCGGAGAGATGATTAAGCTCTTACAAAAAGGTGATAAATGCATAGAGCCTGCTGGAAAACTTAACGGACCGGTAACACCGTTGTTTGAAAAAGAACGGTTTTGTGAGATGGTTGAGAAGGCAAAACACTATATCAGGGAAGGTGATATTTTTCAGATTGTGCTCTCTAACAGATTGTCGGCACCATTTGAGGGGAGTTTGTTAAATACTTACCGTATGCTTAGAACCGTCAACCCTTCACCGTATATGTTCTATTTCTCCGGGACAGATGTGGAGGTCGCAGGAGCATCTCCTGAGACACTTGTGAAATTGGAGGATGGAGTTCTGCATACATTTCCTCTTGCAGGAACGAGACCTCGCGGAAAAACACAGGAGGAAGATGAACGTGTTGAAAAAGAGCTTCTTGAGGATGAGAAGGAATTGGCAGAACACAATATGCTCGTAGATCTTGGTAGAAATGATCTTGGAAAGATCAGTGAATTCGGCAGCGTTAAGGTTGAGAAACTCCACTCGATAGAAAGATTCTCACATGTTATGCATATAGGTTCAACTGTGAGAGGACAGATTAAGGAGGATAAGGATGCTTTTGATGCCATTGCCGCAGTACTTCCTGCAGGAACACTCTCCGGTGCTCCGAAGATTCGCGCCTGCCAGCTTATCGATGAGTTAGAGGATAACAAGAGGGGAATATATGGAGGAGCAATCGGTTATATTGATTTTACCGGTAATATGGACACTTGCATTGCTATAAGAATTGCTTATAAGAAAAATGGCAAGGTGTTTGTCAGAAGCGGAGCGGGTATTGTGGCAGATTCGGTTCCTGAAAAAGAATTTGAGGAATGTATGAATAAGGCAAGAGCAACATTGAAATCCTTAGATTTGGCTATGGAGGTGGAGTAATGATACTTTTGATCGATAATTACGACAGTTTTTCATATAATCTCTATCAGATGATAGGAGAAATTGAACCCGATATAAGAGTGATCAGAAATGATGAAATGACAGTTGAGGAAGTTAGAAATTTAGGACCTGACCGCATTATTCTTTCGCCGGGACCGGGCAGGCCGGAAAATGCCGGAATTATTATGGAGGTGGCATTAGCACTTGGCAAAGAAATACCTACACTTGGTGTGTGCCTGGGACATCAGGCAATCTGTGCAGCATATGGTGCAGAGGTGACATATGCAGAAAGACTCATGCATGGAAAACAATCCATGGTCAAATTTGATACATCATGTCCTATATTTAAAGATTGTCCTGAGAATGCTCCGGTTGCAAGATATCATTCTCTGATAGCTGCTTCCGACACTATCCCCGATACACTTAAGGTAACTGCCGTTACTTCCGAGGGAGAGATAATGGCTGTACAACACAGGGATTATCCTATTTACGGTGTACAATTTCATCCGGAATCAATCATGACACCTGATGGTAAGAAGATGCTCGCTAATTTCTGTAAAAAAATTGACCGAAGATAATATTAGAAACCTGCAATCATTTATATACCAGAGAGGATATTAATATGTTTGGACATGATAGAAAAGAGAGCTTGAAGGCTCAGGAATCAATAGAACGAATGAAACTGATCAGAACAATGATAATAATTGCTTTTGTTTTGTTATTAACCATAGTTATACTTATTATTGCGCTTCGAATAGTTAGTTCTTATAAAAAGAGTGAAGAGGAGCCTGCGCCACAGCTTAGCAGCAGTACGATCAACCAACAGCTTGCAAATTGTAGTAATTTGACTGCTGCAGAGCTTACATATAACGGTCTTGTTCATTTTTCAGAGGGTGACATTCCATTTATCAACCAGAATAGTTTTTCGATGATGTACAAAGCCACTGCAACTGCGGGGGTTGATATATCAAAGGCAGAAACAATCGTAACGGATTCTGAGATAATTATCACGCTTCCTCCCTGTGAAGTACAGGAAATAAATATAGATTCTGACTCAATAGAATTCTTTGATGAAAAGACAGCTATATTCAATCCCTCTAAGAAGACCGATGTGGTGACTGCATTACAATATGCAGAGGATGATGTCAAAGCAAAAGCAGATTTAGATAGTCTTATCAAGCGCGCGACAGCTCAAACTGAGCTTATAATTAACGGGATAATAGAACCGATTGCGGAAGGTCGTAATATAACAATACGATATAGTGATGATGATAATAGTAACAATGACATATATTGATAAAACGGCAAGTGTTTTATCCTATACTAAACAGTTATTATATTACAACAATTTATGATTTCATGATATTTTATTTTCAAGACAATCTTGTCGTTTGAAAAATAAAATAGATTATTTACTTAAACTATAAACTATATATTTTTTTTGACCGATATAATAAGTGAAAGATAACCATGAGGCAAGGAGGCTGAAATGGAGAATCTTATCATTAAATTTACACCAATTTTATATAGGATTGATTGCTTCATGGGAAAGAAGGGAGTTGATTACCATGACAGAATACAAAATAATCCCGGTTGAATTAGGTGGAGACTTGTTCTATAAAGAAAAGAAAAAAGATACTGAATACAAGAGTTCTAAGGTCAAAAAGAAGACTAAAGCAACATTGGATCCATTTGCGGCAATGTTTGTTGGAGTAGGAGAGCTTAAGGTAGAAACAGATGAAAACGGACAAAAGCATATAAGCTTTAACGCTTAATCATAATTATTAATGAAATAAGGTTCCCCGTATTAACGAATGGGTTAGTACGGGGGATTTTATATTATAATAATAAACTTTCGCTTCTTAAATTATATAAAATGTTCTGCTGGAAATGCCCTTTTTCTAATCTCTTCTGAAGAGATCTCGTGTATAGACTTTGTCTTCTACATCATCAAGACAGTCGTCATAACGATTTGCTATGATTGCCTGACTTTCATTCTTGAAACGGGACAGATCGTTGACAATTTCACTTCCGAAAAATGTGGAACCGTTTTCAAGAGACGGTTCATATATTATTATGGTTGCACCCTTTGCTTTGATCCTTTTCATAACACCTTGAATTGAAGATTGTCTGAAGTTGTCTGAGTTTGATTTCATGGTAAGACGATAAACTCCGATTATGCATTGTTTCTCCTGTGATTTATCAAAATCACTTTTGTTATAATAATCGTAATAGCCGGCCTTGTTAAGTACCTGATCTGCAATAAAATCTTTTCTTGTCCGATTGCTTTCAACAATCGCGCTCATCATATTTTGAGGAACATCAGCATAATTGGCAAGAAGCTGTTTAGTATCCTTTGGAAGGCAGTATCCGCCGTATCCGAAGGATGGATTATTATAGTGAGTACCGATGCGCGGATCGAGACAAACCCCGTTAATTATATCTTTCGTATTGAGCCCTTTCATTTCAGCATAGGTGTCAAGCTCATTGAAATAAGACACTCTTAATGCAAGATATGTGTTTGAAAACAGTTTAACAGCTTCTGCTTCTGTTGATCCCATGAACAAGGTATCAATATCATCCTTTAATGCCCCTTGTTTAAGAAGGTTGGCAAAGGTGTGTGCTGCATTGTCTATTCTTTCGTCCGAAGGATCGGTTGAAACAATTATTCTTGAAGGATACAAATTATCATATAGTGCCTTTGATTCACGTAGGAATTCAGGACTAAACAAAATATTAGAGGTGTTGTATTTTTTTCTGACGGAAGCAGTGTATCCAACAGGTATGGTACTCTTGATTACCATTATAGCATTAGGATTGACATCCTGAACAAGTTCAATTACATCCTCAACAGCTGAGGTGTCAAAATAATTTTTCTTACTGTCATAGTTGGTTGGAGCAGCTATGACAACAAAATCCGCATC
>CAMHMG010000230.1 GCA_946186175.1 uncultured Clostridia bacterium
TCTATGCATTCTCCTGATATCAGCTTTTCAAATTCCATTTTAATATCAGGTTCACCATTCTGTATCAGATGACCCACAAGACCGTTCCCGCTTGTGTTCGCCCAATAGGTGTCAAATTTTCCTGTATCAAGAAAATAAGTTATAGACCACGGATTATATATATCCTTGTGTATTCCAAACGTAAAGCCGAAGTCTGTGGCATATTTATCAGAGGTAGTGGTAACAACAGTAAGATTATTGAGATCGGAAAATATGGATTCCTTGCTTACCCTAGTAATTCCTGTCATTATCGCCCTTTCCATTGAAGGATTGGTCTTGAAGGTATTGTTAAACAACGCCCTAATATATGATGTAAGTTCCTTCCAAAAGCCTCCTATATACGCCTCCTGTAAGGGTGTATCATATTCATCAAGCAATATTATACATTTCTTCCCGTAAAATCTATATAACCATTCGCACAAGTGATTCAAGGATAATCCTGCCGTGGTCTCATCCATATCTTTTTTTACGCTATAAAATAATTCTCTATCTGCGTCAGAAAACATGTCATCCTTTATCAAACTATCATATTGATTGTATAATGAGGCAATTCTATCATTAATTGTGCTTATTGTATCTCTATATGTTGTCTGCTTAACTCCAGCAAAGGTCAGAAATATAACAGGATATGTTCCCTGAAGCTTACGAAACTTCTCATCCTTCCATATATCAAGCCCATCAAACAGGTCACCTCTTCTGGCATACTTGTTGGAAAAAAAGTAATCAAGCATATTCATGGTTATGGTCTTTCCGAAACGTCGGGGACGGGTAATCAAAGTAACCGTATCACCGTTATTCCACCAATCCTTAATAAATGATGACTTATCAATATAAAAATAGTTATTCTCAATAAGACTTGCAAAATCCTGCGCACCAATGGCAACCTGTCTTCCCATACGCTCACCTCCTATATTTACAACATATCCAACCATATATCATTATCACAGCTATCTTCTTTACTAATGTTTTTGTATTCTCTCATAACAATAATCAAAACTGAAATATAGTATATCACACTTGAATATCAGTTTCTTAAGCTTCTTATCGCCTGAAAACGCTTTCTTACCAATGCTTGCTGCATCATCAGGTATAACAGAATTCTTGCAGTCAAACACTACTTGCTTAGTATCTTTCTTTATAACCGTATTATCCTTACTCTCATAATCCGCATTTCCATCAGCCACAACCAGTGTTTCCAATCCGCTGCAGCCTCTAAATGCACAATCTCCTACTTTTTTATTTTTTCAAAAGGTATACTCTTAAGACCTGTGCAGCCAGAAAAAGCATAGTCATTTATTTCTATACGACTTAAACTTTCAGGAATTACTGTGTTTTTACATCTGGAAAATATAATTGCATCAATTTCTTCATTTTCGCCCTCGCCAAGCATTCTTATTAAAGCATTACTGTTTCCTATAAAACCACCATCATTATCCTCTGCTACATTAATAGTTTCCAAACTACTGCAATCTGCAAATGGATTCTTATCACTGATAAAATACACACTCTTGGGAATCTCAACGCTTGTCAAAGAAGAACAGTCTGCAAAAGCACCTCCACCCAATGATGTAACATTTGAGATATCGATACCTGTCAAATTGGTACATCCTCTAAATGCCCAAAAATCTATACTTTTAACACTTTCCGGCAAATTAACACTTTCCAACTTAATACAATTATAAAATGCCTTTTCACCTATACTCTTTACGTCCTCCGGTATCGTGACTTTCTCTAAATTTGTAAAATATATACCATCTTCATACCAAGAAAATGCCTGCTCTCCAATTTGCGTTACAGGCTTACCCTCTATCCGACTTGGAATCACAAGTTCTGTAACAGTAGGATCATTATACATTAAAATTTTAACTTCACTATCACCATTAATCAATTCATAAGTCCAATGCTCCTGATACACTTTAGAAGCCTTCACAACACCCATACTGTTACCTGCTATCACTGCTACACACAGGATAAACATTGTAACCACTAACCTGCAATAAAACTTTCTCATCGTCACCTTTTCATCCTCCTTATTATTATTCAACAAAAGCGAGTAGTATTCAGATATAAGGAGATGAATCGAATGATATCTTATAATCCGTTCTGGAACACACTGAAAAAGAAAAATATATCCCAGTATCAGCTAATTAACGTCTATGGAGTGTCCGCCGGACAATTGTCAAGGCTTCGCACCAACAATCACATATCTACTAATACCATAGAAAGGCTGTGCGAAATATTAGACTGTAATGTCGAAGATATAGTTGAATATTCAAAATAATCATCTTCAACTATTATACAGCATTTCAGGCTGCATTTAACTTATATTGCATAATCGACACGTCGAAATACACATATTACAAAAATATGCAAAAAAGACAGGTTATCCACATTCAGATAACCTGCCATTTACATTACAATCCCATTCACATTATATAATTTTACATCATATCTTCCCCGCACTATAAAGCGGCATATTTGTCAACCATTCCTGCTTTCTATATCCTTTCATGGATAGCCGCAATGCTTCTTCCGGTTTGTTCTTCTCGCAGAATGCTTTAAGACTTTTTGATTTCAGATTTTCTTCTGCTTTCACTTCTATAGGCACGATATGTCCTTTTTTTTGAATCATGAAATCTATCTCGTATTTACCACTTTCCGAGGTATAATAATATGGTGTGTAATCTGTATCGGATACAAGTTGCTGCAAAACATACTGCTCTGTAAGAGCACCTTTAAACTCAACAAATAAATTATTCCCCTCTAATAATGTTCTCGTATCCAATTCTGCCATAGCACCAAGGAGCCCCACATCAGACAGAAACAGTTTATATGCCGAGAAGTCAGTATACGCTTTCAAAGGAATTCCCGCTTTCGTAACACGATATACCTTATGGATCAGTCCGCAATCAATCAGCCATTCTACTGCAATTTCAAACTCCTTTGCTCGTGCACCCTTTTTCATATGTCCGAAAAAAAACTTCTTATTATCTTTTGCAAGCTGCATTGGAATAGAATTCCACACAAGTCTGACGCGCGGAAGTTCTTTTGCATCTATGTGTTTACCGAAATCATTTTCATATAATTCTATTATTTCCTCATGAACCTTTCTAACCTGCATATAATCCTTAGTATCAATAAACCTCTGTACCGCTTCAGGCATACCTCCTACATAATAATAATTCTTAAGCAGCTCATTAAGCTTACTGTCGAAAGAAGATAGTCCTTCATAATCACTTGCATCTATCATCTCCCTAAGTCCATTCTCACCTAATGCGCTGAGAAATTCGCGAAATGATAGCGGATACAGATTCATTGTATTAACCTTACCCACAGGAAATGAAACTTTGTTATGGATAGCAACTCCAAGCAATGATCCCGCTGCAATAACATGGTACTCTCTTGCGTTTTCGCAAAAATATTTGAGAGCAGTAAGAGCTTCAGGTGCTTCCTGAATCTCATCCAATATTATCAATGTCTCATCCGGCACAATAGCGACATTGGTTTCTGCATTAATCGCAAGCATAATTCTCTGGATGTCAAAATCCTTTCGAAATACTTTCTGCATTCTCTCATTATGATCAAAATTAATATAAGCCACATTATTAAAATACAGTCTTCCAAACTCTTTCATTAACCATGTCTTGCCGGACTGACGGCAGCCCTTCAAAATAAGAGGCTTACGATTTGAATCCTTTTTCCATTCAAGTAAATGCTGCATCAAATTACGTTCCATAATAACCTCCATACTTATATCTGTCGCTATAATTAATTATACTCTTTTCTTTGTTGAAATATTTAATCCATTAATTATATTAACATTTTTCAGAACAAATTTCAATTCAGATACAGCATTTTTCAGAACGATTCTCGAATCACATATAACATTTTTCAGAACGAATAATTATAAAAATTGTATCAGACACTAAAAAATTATTCGTTCCACTTAAATTCTTCATCGCAAAAAGCCACAAACCGCAAAACGCAGCTTCCTATACTCATAAGCTTTCCACTCTCAATAACTACCGGTTTATCAACATTGTTCCCATCATACCGAACATCCGTCTTATCCTTTGCTGCGGTTAAAATGTAGCTGTTGTCATCCACATTATAACTGATGCATGCATGGGCTTTTCTTGAAACCGTTATCTCTTTAGAGAGCACAACCTCAAGATTAGCGCCTCTGCCGATATCATTGTCTCCTTCCACCAGAAAGAAACCCTGTCCCTTCATGACGCCCTCAACACATATGAGACATCCTACCACCTTACGTCTACCCACTATCTCATACACTTGACGCTTAACTGTAACCGGATCTTCCGTATCAATTTCATCCTGTAAGGTATCCGCTGTATCAGACAGCTTTCCTCCGGCCTCAGCTGCTGCACACTGGGGACAGCTTGAGAATTTCTCCGCATTGTACATATGTCCCTTAAAGCATTTTACCATTTTCATAATATCATCTTCTCCTTGCAATATATGTAGTGCCTTAAATCACCTGCCCTGCTATCACCTGCTTCAAGAAACAATCTAACACACTTTCATCTTTAATATCCAAATTCTGCACATATTACTTTTCAAATTACGCATTCGAGGTGAAACCGCAGGTTATCCACATCATCACTCCATAAATGTCATACTTTAATCAAGGAAATTTAATCTCATCGATTAACACCATCAGTCATCCAGATAAAAATCCACCTGCTCATTGCCGTCACTCTTCACATCATAGTCTTTACCTGATGATTTCGCGGTACTATTCTTTTTACCTGAACC
>CAMHMG010000231.1 GCA_946186175.1 uncultured Clostridia bacterium
CAACAAGCTCTTAAACTACAGCAGGAACAGAATAAGCTGGTAAGAAAAGAGCAAAGCAGAAAAGTACGAGAAGCTGAAAGCGACAGACTGTTTGAGTTGAAGCAGCAGAAGAAAAAGGAAAAGCATAAGGGGCATTAGATTATGGCGGACAGGTATAAAGAAATCAAAGAGAATATTTGTCGTTATAGTGAAGTGGATAGCGAGGTAAAAGCAGTGATCGCTATTGGTTCAACAACCAGAGAGTCCATTAAGGCAGATGAGTATTCAGATCTTGATCTGATCATTGTAACTGATAGTCCCACGAGCTGGTATTCAGGAGAGTACCCAATGCAGTTGGGAGAGATTAGCATAGGATTTTTGGAGCCGACACTAGGCAATGGAAAAGAATATCGTGCTATCTATGATGAAGATAAAGATGTGGATATGATCATTTTTACTTCGGAGCAGTTTACTGAGGCTGTCAAAAATGGTACTGCCGGGTGGGTGATGAACCGAGGCTATGTTTTTTTGTGTGACAAAGCAGGTTTTTCAGAGTTGGTTAGGGAGTATGTGAATCCTTCTGTAGCTTCGCCTCAGATAAGCGAGTCGGAATTTCTTAATCTGACAAACGATTTCTACTTTCACAATATTTGGGCGGCTAAGAAATTGCTGCGCGGAGAGTTATGGTCAGCAAAGATGTGTGTGGATGCTTACCTGAAAAACTACCTGCTTAAAATGATAGAGCTATATTGCTATCAGGAAGGCGGAAAGGATGTTTGGCATGACGGTCGCTTTATTGATCGTTGGGCGGATGACTGGATTCTGGAGAAATTGGGACTCTGTTTTGCGCATTATGAAAAGTCAGATATTAGAAATGCACTTTTCAATACGCATGATCTTTTTCGAAATCTTGCAACTATGATTGCAGAGAAAAATGGCTTTGAATATCCTTTGAAGGCCGAAACTACAGCTAAGGAATATATAAAGGGAAATAGAGAAAATGAGAATAATCAACTATTTTGAGAGTGATGAAAAAAATCATTGGCTAAGTGAGATCAGGAAGGCTGATTGGGGTGCGGCAATTTTTTTATCTAAACTGTTGAGTAAAGAAACCTTTTTCCATGCCACAGGAGAGAACTCAAAGGTTTTGATGTTAACAGAGGGCAATAAACTGATTTCATTTTGTACTTATGCGGAGAGGGATGATATTCAACCTACGGAGCTTTCGCCGTGGGTGGGATTTGTATATACGTTTCCGGAGTATCGTGGTCATCGCTATGCAGGATTGTTGATGGATGAAGTGGAGAGGCTTGCGAAGAAGGACGGAGTTTCCAAAGTATATATTTCGACGAATCATGTTGGTTTATATGAAAAATATGGCTGTGAGTTTATGACCGAGATGAAGGATATGGATGGGGAACTGTCCAGAATATATGTGAAGAAGATAAAGGATGTAGACTGATATGGAATTAAGAGAGTATAGAAAAGAAGATGCCGTCACAATCTGCAAATGGCTCCGGACGGAGGATGAGCTTTACAGATGGTCTGCAGACAGGTTTAACAAGTTTCCGCTTTTGGAAAATGATATAGAAGAAAACTATGTTCCTCAAATTGAAAGCGGAAGATTCTTTCCGCTTACGGCAATTGATGAAAAAGGAACTCAGGTAGGACATTTTATCATTCGGTATCCCCGGGAAGATGACGACAGTACGGTTCGTTTTGGCTTTGTTATCGTTGATCCGGAAATCCGAGGCAAGGGGTATGGCAGTAAGATGCTCCGACTCGGGATTCAATATGTAAAGGATCATTTTGATGTGACCAGAATTGACCTCGGAGTATTTGAGAATAATGCTGCTGCAAAGCGTTGTTATGAGGCCGTGGGTTTCAAGGAATGTGGCTTGAGAAAGTGCGAGATGCCGATAGGTACATGGAATTGTATTGATATGGATATAAACCTTGATAAAAAATATCGGTTAGTAAATGAAGAGACCTATTACAGGAAGGGTGTATTCCGGCATTTTACAGAGGATTGCAAGTGCTCGACTTCCATGACGGCGAGGGTTGATGTGACGGAGCTTGTTAAGTGCTCGAAGGACAGTAGTACAAAGTTCTATATCAATTTTCTGTACATTTTATCCAAGGTATTGAATTCACGGGATGATTACAGGATGGGGTATCTTTGGCAGACGGAGGAACTGATCTGTTATGACAGGATTAACCCTACGCAGTATATTTTTCATGAGGATACCGAAACGTGTACGCTGGTATATACAAGTTATGATCCGGATTATGCCACATTCTACAAAAACGCTGTCTCTGACATAGAGAAGGCAAAACAAACGAGGGAGTATGGTCTTGATATGGAAAATCATCCGAATTGGTTTGATGCATCCTATATTTCCTGGCTCTCTTATGATTCTCTGAATATAGAGCTGCCGGATGGCTTCCTTTATTTTCTGCCGATCATAAACTGGGGGAAATACCGTGAGGAAAACGGGAGACTCCTAATGCCGGTATCGGTTCGTATGAATCATGCGATAGCGGATGGGTATCTGGTTGCGAATGTATTCCGACTGCTGGAAAAAGAGATGGCTGCGTTTTGCAATGGAAAACGATAATGATTGCAAATATAATAACAGGTTTCAGGGTGCTGATCAGTATTGCATTGCTGTTCTGCCCGGTGTTTTCGCCGGTATTCTATGTGCTTTATCCGATTGCAGGCTTATCTGATATGATAGACGGAACCATTGCACGAAGAATGAATACGGTCAGCGAATTTGGTGCGAGATTTGATACTGCCGCAGATTTTGTGTTCGTAACGGTATGCCTGATAAAGCTGCTCCCGGTGATAATCATACCGGCGTGGTTGTATGTATGGATCGTATTGATTTCGCTGATAAAGATAATAAACATTGTTTCGGGATACATTGTACAAAAGAAGCTCGTGGCGGTTCATTCGGTGATGAGTAAGGTTACAGGAGGATTGCTTTTTATACTGCCTTTGACACTTTCCATAGTTCCGCTGAAGTATTCAGCGGTTCCGGTATGCGCAGTGGCAACTTTTGCGGCAGTTCAGGAAGGGCACTTTATCAGGACAGGAAGATACGAATGATTGTTATCTGGACAAATAAAGACAAGAAAAGTCGGGAAGGCAAGTAATCTATGAGATAAGATAGCCACATAGCAAGTGAAGGGAGGCAGGTTGCCGTGGAGTGGATGGCGATAATCGGTGATTCGATTCAGTATATTGAAGAGCATATCACAGAGGATGTGACAGCTGATGAAGTGGCAAAGGCAGTAGGCGTATCACCATTTTATTTTCAGAAGGGATTTGCCATGCTCTGTGGATTCAGCGTGGCTGAATATATCCGCAACAGAAGGCTGGCACTGGCTGGAAATGATCTTCTGCTAATAAATGATAAAGTCATCGATATTGCCATGAAGTACGGGTATGACTCTCCGGATAGTTTTACCAAAGCTTTTACAAGATTTCATGGCGTGTCGCCTTCATCCGTGCGCAAGGATGAGGTGATGCTGAAAACCTTCGCTCCGCTGAAACTGAAGATATCATTAGAAGGAGGCTATCTCATGGATTACAAGATCATTAAAAAGGATGCTTTTACGGTTGTTGCAAATGCAAAAATGTTTTCCTACGAAGGGGCGAAAGAAGCTGTCCCGCAGTTCTGGCAGGAACATTACAAAGCCGGAAAGGGGAAGTATGTTATGGGAGTTTACGGGATCAATATCGATACCACTATGGGGCAGGAAGAGTTTGAATACCTGATCGCAGATCCGTACAATCCGAAGAACGATGTACCTGAGGGATTTGTTACCAGAACAATACCGTCATTTGACTGGGCGGTGTTCCCCTGCAAGGGAGCGATGCCGAATGCGCTTCAGGATGTGAATACCAAAATCTTCACAGAGTGGCTGCCGGCACTTAAAGAATATGAGTTTGCTGCCGGTTACTGTGTGGAGTTTTACGATGATCCTACAAAGTATGAAAAAGGGACTCAGGATGAAAACTATTATTGTGAGATCTGGATTCCTGTAAAGAAAAAGGCATAAGATTTTTCAAAACCTGTACCCTGGGAAGTCGGGGTACAGGAAAAATTTTATCAGGAACATGACATACAGTTGTCCTGTTTGGTTTGGTAAGATATGCGAAAAGGGTGATCAAATGAAGATAGACAGGCTGATCGGAATATTATCCATACTGCTGCAGAAGGAGATGACAACGGCTCCGGAACTCGCTGATTATTTTGAAGTATCCAGAAGGACGATAGGCAGGGATATTGAGGCGCTCTGCAAAGCAGGCATACCGATACAGACTTCACAGGGATTCGGTGGCGGGATCAGTATTATGGATGGATACCGGATGGATAGGGCGCTGCTGACATCAAAAGATATGCAGATGATCCTTGCCGGATTACGGAGCCTCGATAGTGTGAGTGGGAGCCGGTATTACAGCCAGCTGATGGAGAAGATCCAGACCGGATCATCGGAGTTTATAAGCGGCAGGGACTCCATGCTGATCGATCTGTCTTCCTGGTATAAAGGCTCTCTTGCGCCGAAGATTGAGGTGATCCAGCGTGCAATAGAAGACAGACATCTTGTGGAGTTCAAGTATTATGCGCCATCGGGCGAAAGCAGCAGGACGATAGAACCGTATTATCTGGTTTTTCAGTGGTCAAGCTGGTATGTATGGGGCTGGTGCTTAGACCGTATAGATTACAGGCTGTTCAAGCTGAACCGTATGGATCTTGTTGCTGAAACGGATAAGGAATT
>CAMHMG010000232.1 GCA_946186175.1 uncultured Clostridia bacterium
CTTCATCTTTTTGCCGTTCACCATAAGTTCCTTTCTCATCTTTGCCATTGCATTGCCTCCCTTGTTTGTAAGAATGATATGCATGGGGGATGTCCAAAAAGTTCAAACTGTGGTAATTGAGCCTGTCGTGCGTAGCCGTCGAAGACTGACCATCACATGCAGCGTGCTAGGTCATTTCGACAAGCTCAATGACCACATACAACGAACTTATTAGCCCCCAGTGAAATCCGATTGCCTCCAAAATTACGGATTTCAAATCCGTATCTTAATCCTCTCCTTCATACCATCCCTCGGGATAAAAAGTTAACGGCTCACTAAACCAAAAACTTATTTCAGGACTATCATTTTCCTCAAAATGGGGATCTATTCCATGATCATAGCAATAGCTGATAATGGAATCTGCGTCATAGCTTCCACCATCATCGAAATATCCGTCATCAGATTTTCCTATGCATATCCATGGTTCATATTCCCGTGCAAAATCTTCAAAGTCGTCTGCAAAGTCCGCCACGGAACCTCGATGATAGCAGTCCTCCGCGAACTGTTTGGCTCTTTCCTCATTGTGGTAATGCTCCAGAGCTTTGTGGTAGGCTTCATCATATCTCTCTACACCGGAAATAAAATTTTCTGGATAAGCAGTATCCCACCCATTGCTAAATTCGCTTCGCATAAATTCAATAGCAGCATCTGAAAGACCTCCTGCCTCAAAAATGGATTCCAAATCTTCGAGGATATCGCTTTCATCCAAGTTCTGATATACATTAAAATCATCGTAATCAGGCAAACACGAAATCAGAGAGAGAGCATAGGTCAGCGTATGGCCTTCATCCAAGGCTCCCTGAACAAGCGAAAAATAAGAGCGTATGGAATCAAGACCTTCCTCCACATTCTCTACCTCGTCCGTCTGAATCCACTCTTCAAGCTTTGCATACAGTGCGTCAACTATTTCCTCATCAACATCAACGAGTTCACTGCGGATTACATTCTTGACTTCGTCCTCATCGAGTTCGTCATCTTCGTCTTCATCTTCGTCATCATCGTCTTCCTCTTTTGGATTCTTATAGCCCAAGTCATCGATGAAGGTAGACCATCCCTCTTCTGTTATCATACCGTCCTCATCCATCAACCCCTCGTCAATGAGCCATTTCCTTGGAGAACCGTTCTGCTTCAGATAATTCCGATTTCTGAACATTCTTTCCACTGCCCATTCCTGCCTGTTCAACTCATCCGCCAACTCACCAATTGTGTACATAGACACCTCCTGTAAATTCTGTTTTTAAAAGTTTAAATCCCGAGCGACATCTCAGTCGTCGAAATATTCGCCGTCATCCATACCATTGGGATACATGAGCGACCAGTTGTCGTTCTCCCAATCTTTTTTTTCGGGTAATCCTCTGTCGGCTCCCATGTCCTCTCGTCATCATCGAATTCAGCTTCCATGCTCAACCTCTTTGTGTGTATCATACGCATCTCCCTTATTACTAATTTCAGTTTACAACACCACCCTATCATTTTGTGACAGAGTGGCAAAAAATCTCATAAATTTTAATTGTCAGGTTCAAAATCACTCGTACTCAAACGTGGGTAGTCCTTTTCGTAACGGTACTCCCTGTTCTGTCTGTCGTATGTGATTTTCCGTCCGAAATCGTTTTTGAGTTTTTCCAAATCGCGGACAATGGTTGCGGTCGAGTTCCCTGACTCACAGCATTCCCTGATCAAATCCTGCAAACTAGGATGCGGCTCCCGGCGGAGCATCTCGTCAATCTTAATCAAGCGATCATTCTGTTTCATTTTCTTTCCTCCTGAAAGGTTTGTTTATAATCTATGCAGGCTTCTCATTCACAGAAACCTGCGGATTTCCAACAATAATTTTTTATCCAACAATCATGCAATTCTTTGCCTGTCTCCGTGGTATCTCTCCAACAATATCAAGTATCTTCCCGGTATCATCAAGCATGGTAAAAGTCTTTGATTCTGGTCTGAAAGATTCCTCATAGTATTCCATAAGTTCCTGTATCTTTCTGCAGCGAACATACTTACCGATGAAATCATCCGACAACCGAACGATATGCAATGGCTCAATATTCTTCACAGCATCTATCATACGATGCACCGACACTTTGTCCGACAGCGTAAAATAACTGATGCGATCTCCATAATCATCTTTTACAACGACGCCGAAATCCATGATGAACATTTCCATAGGTCCTCCTACATACATGGCATTCGCTCAAAGTAATTATCTGAGCAGCCAGCACAGCATCGTCTTAAGACTGCCCAACCAATTGCAGGGACATTTGTGTTTTGAGGCTACACTTTCTGCCCCTTTCTCTTTTTATATTGTGTAAGGAAAGTTGCTTTATGAGAAATTTGATTAAAAAAATAAAAAAATTTATGAAAAGAAGGAGATGTCCAATAAGTTCGTTGCACGCGGTCGTTGAGCTTGTCAAAAACACCACGACTTATACCTTTGGGCACCCTCTTCTTTTATTATTTGTTTCTAAAACTGGATATTTCGAGAAAATATGAAATTTTAAGCGATTTTTTTTTACTTTTCAAACAGGTTCTTTATATCATCATCTGTGGTTAGCTCAGCAGCCGTCTTTCCTTCAAGATTTTTTTGAGCCGGGTCTATCATCGGTAAATGCCCCAGGATATATTCTACGATTTCTTTTTTAGTGGACTTTGCCGCTACATGAAGGATATTGTTTCCTTTGCTTGTCACGAGTTTTGGATCAGCACCATGATTCAGCAACAGTTCTATTAATTCTGTACTACCCCCATATGCACACCAGTGAAGTGGCGTACAACCAGCTTTATCAATTTCGTTTATATTACTGTAATAATGGTGTTCCAATATATATTTAAGAATAGTTGTATCATAGTTACTTACCGCAGCATAATGCAACAATGTTTTTCCGTCATTATCTCTTGCTTCCATATCTGCCCCAGATTTCCGAAGCAACTCTATTGATTCTGGGAAATGAACATGCATACATGTCAAGTGGACTGCTGTACGGCCTGCTTTATCAATTTCGTTTATGTCACTGTAATAACGACGTTCCAATAGGTATCTAAGAGCATCTATGTAAAGATTAGCTACCGCATAATGCAACAACGTTTTTCCGTCTCTATCTCTTGCTTCCATATCTGCCCCAGATTCCCGAAGCAACTCTATTGATTCTGGAACCTGACCATGCATACATGCCAAGAGGAGTGGTGTGCAGCCAGCTTTATCAATTTCATTTACATCACTGCAGTTAAAGTGTTCCAATATAAACTTAAGCACCGCACTGTCTCTGTTTTTTGCCGCAAAATGTAGCACTGTCCATCCATCATCGCTACGAGCTTCCATGTCGGCTCCATATTCCAACAAAAGCTTTATGTCCTTACTGTATTCACATGCAAGGTGAAGAGGAGTAACACCATGATTGTCTGCTTCATTTATGCCACCACCTATGCGATTATTCAGTAAATAATTTAATGCAGCGCTATTACCATATATAACATAAAACTTCACCGTAAAATGCAGTAGGTTCCATCCGTCACTGCACTTAACCATAAAGTCTGCCCCTTTCTTCCGAAGCAACTCTATTGATTTTGAGTTCTTACTGTACGCACATGCATAGTGAAGCGGTGTCCAGCCATAGCTGTCCGTTTCATTTATGTTGCCGTAAAGTTTTTCTCTCAATATATATTCTAACACAGTGCTGTCATCGTTTTCTGCAGCATAATGGAGCAACGTCATTCCGTTTTTACTCTTTACATCCAGATTGGCTCCGTGATTCCGAAGCAATTCTATTGATTTTGCGTCCTTGCTAGTAGCACATGCCAGCTGGATTGGATTAACCCCATCATCCAAAGGATCATCTATTTGCTCATTAATGTCTCTGAAATATCCACGTTTCAGTATATATTTTAATACAGTACTATTATTGTTTTCTGCCGCCTTATGAAGGAGTGACATTCCAACACTATTTCTTGCTTCCTTATCAGCTCCTTTGCGTATAAGAAAATTAATAATTTGTTCATCACTTGTAGTTCTTGCACAAATCTGCAAAGGAGTCTCGTCGTCACAGATATAATTTAGGTTGACCTCCCTATTTGGTACAACTAACGCTTTAAAAAATTCCAATGAGGAATCAGACTTGCAAAGTTTTATCAGAATCTTGTTCAGCGTTTCTTTTTCTGAAATCATGTCGATATAAAAGGAAAACTCTTCAATTTTCTTTTCTTCTATTGCATATTCCACTTTTCTTTCTGGCGTAATAATCAAATCCCTTGCCGTCTGCAATTCACTCTGAATACCTTTTGAAAACACAGCAAAATCAAGCACGGCATTTTTTATTTCATAGTAACCGACATTCCTTTCCCTTAAAAACGAATACTGCTGCAATACATTCAAGGAGCTTCTTATATCATTGTGATCAATCACTTGTGTGTTATTAAAAATCTTATCTTTAAGAGTTTCAATTATCTTGTCTGTTTTTAATGCCTCGTCAAAGTTCTTTATCTGAAGATAGGTGAACAGAACAATTCTGGAAAGAAAATCCACTGTGGCAAACGTAATTGTTAAAATTTTGTCTGTTGCAGATAAATCGCTTTCATCTTTTTCTCTGTAAAGCTTCAGCGTTTCTTCTATTGAATATTTATTCATGGCGGACAATACAAGAGGTATATATCCACAACCGACCCTGTCATAAATTCTGTGTAAATGGCAGGGCTTAATTAAATCCGGGAACAC
>CAMHMG010000233.1 GCA_946186175.1 uncultured Clostridia bacterium
CAGGCGAAGGATAATAAGGGCAAGACCTTTGAGAAGATCCGCGTGAAAGAGAAGGAAGTCAAGGTAGGAGATAAGACCTACACGAAGAAAAGATATACCATATCAGGTCCCGGCACTTTTAATTTCGGTAAGCACAGTATAGAGAGCAACAGGGAATATGTCAGGGATTTTGCAAAGAGTCACATAAAGCCACTGTTTGAAAAGTGGGCAAGGGGCGAGGAAGAGCCCCATGATATACAGATCAATATTACGGGGCACAGCAGAGGTGCCGTGGCATCGGCAGAGAGTGTCATATACATCAATGACTGGATGAAGGACTATGCAGGCAAGCATCCGGAATGCGAGAAATTTATGTCCCGTGTTAAGTTTGATCTGCTGCAGAGAGATCCGGTTCCCGGATTCGGTACGAGTATCAGATTCGGTTCCAGAGACCTCAGGGATATTCCGAATCTGAATGCAACAATGTTCTGCACAATGGGACAGGAATGGCCGGATTTTGCATTTCCTCTGGAAAATGTCAGAGGGGCTAAGCGTATTGTGATCGGTACCACAGAGCATGGAATGGATTTGAGCCGTATCGATCTTTCCCAGATGAACCAGAAGGATGACGGGCTTTCACACCAGGCAGGCTTCTACAATGCGGAAAATGGTGAATATTACAGAGGCAGCGGCATAGCGGAGATGCCGGAGGGTGTGTATATAGCAGATGACCGTAATAATGTGGTCCGTATCACGAGCTACAGCCAGGTTGGGAAGTTTGTGAGTGCGGTACATGAAGGTGCTTCTAAGAGCATGCAGACAGGGCGCGTGGGCGTCATTCATGAGATGGTGAGAGACTGGTTCGTGGATAATACATTAAGTATCAGCTATCAGTCTGAAACGGAAAGATATGCGGCGCAGGATAAGGGCAAGGATGCAATGGATAAGATCATGAAGTCTGAGGTGTCCCGCTTAAAGCCTGTCAAGAAGGAGATAGAAAAGCTCGATAAACTTATGGCATCAGGAGCTTCCAAGGAGGAGATCATGGAAGCCAACAAAGGGCTTATTAAAGCCTGCAAGGCTTATGTGGGAAAGACCAGAGTGCCATGTACGGGTGACAGTGAGTACAGAATGAATCTTGTAAGCGATGTGCTCACATTTACTGAAAGAGAGAACAATTACTTAGAAAGAGGACTTGACAAGAAGAAGGATATGACAAGGGAGGGTTCTCTTGACAGACAGATTGCAAGGGAGGATAAGCGCCTTGCAAATGACAAGGATATCAAGTCTATGATGGATGATGCGGCCAAGGCATGCAAGGATACTCTGAAGGCTCTTAGTGAGACCAGAAAGGGCAAGAGCAACAGTGCCGAGTACGATGACCTTGTCAAGATGCTTAAACTAGGCTCGACACTTTCTGAAAACCGCAGTATAGACGATTATACAAGGATAATGGGTCATGTTAAAAGAACCGCTGATGCTTATGTGAAGACCCACGAGGGACTTTTTGGCGGGCCTGTAAGTGAAGACGGAAAGACAAGGCTTAAATATGCCCAGGCAATGGCATCATATACCACTGAGAATATCAAGGTTATGGATGAAAAGGCAAGGACTGTGGGTGACAGAACTGCTTCAATCAGCAGAGTCATTGAGAAGAGGACCAATAAGATCGCATCGCTTAATGACCGCAAGAACAGGGGCGATACCAAGCTTACAGAGAGTGAGATGATTAAGGAGCAGTTAGAAGAAAAGATAAGAATCGAGTCTGACCGGTATGAAAGGATAAGACGATCAGGGCAAAAGCCGGCGCTTGGAATGAACAATGTGGAGTTGATCGCTGCAAGGCTTGTGTACCTTAAGACCGTGGAGGAGGCTGCGAGAGAAAGCGGTTATGCCAATCCTTTTGAAATACAAAGGTCTTTGGATGACAGGATGCTTGACATGGCAGCAAGACCTATCATGCAGGCAAAGGGATTTTCCAAGGTTGCAGGAAAGAACAACGCAGATAAGCTTAAGGAGGCATTTGAAAAGTCTCAGGGAAATGCAGCTTTAAAGAATCAAACATCAAAGGATCAGGCTTCAAAAAAGAATAATAAAGATGTTAAGAAGAATACGGGGTTTAAGAAATAGGAGGAATTAATCTATGTCCTTTGTAATCTTTTTAGTTATCGTTGCAATTCTTCTTATAGTATTTGCAGTGTTGACGAAGAAACAGAACGATAAGATCAATGTCTAGGGAATCGAGGCAGCACACTTGTTATAAAGTACCTGCCGGATAAGCCGAAGAGAGTACTGCCGGTTGATTAGTATATGATAATAGCAAAAAGTACAGGAGGAAACAGGATGAAATTCAAAACAAAAAGAAAAATTATTAGTGTAATAATGATTGTTTTAGTAATGGCTGCCGGAATTATGACAGGTATTGTACCCGGAACAAGTATAACTTCTAAGGCTGAGAGTACTACTGAAGCTGTTCCGGTAACAATTAAGGAGTGGTCAGCCGAAAAAGGAGAGCTGGTAGTTTCATGTTATTCAGATCAATATGAACAGAATTTGGTTGAGGGACAGCAATATGTTATTGCTCTCGCAGATGAAGCCCCCGATTGGACCGACCCTCTGGAACTTGATAAAAATGGGTTGGTGACTTTTAGTAATCTTAAACTTGCTACGGAATATGTTATTTGGTCAAGAGTAAAAGCAGATACTACGAAAATTACACAATATACATATGTAACAGAATTGCTGGGTATGGGTTGTGGAGATGAAATGGTTGCTGGCAATACTATAACTGCCGTTCCCGATCCTGAGGACGTGAAAGGATTGATATACCAATGGTTTGTAGCAGTCGAACATGAGAATGAAGAAGGGTCACTGGAATATGACCTTACACCGATTGAAGGTGCGACCACTGCCAGTCTCAAACTCACTGAAGATATGATCGGGAAAATGCTTCAGGTTAATGCGTATATTAAGAATGATAAGGATAAATTAGTGTGTGATAATGTATCCTTTGGTCCGGTGCTTCTCAAATCAGAATGGACTCAGAAACCCGTCGCTAAAGAACTTACATATACAGGAACAGCGCAGGCGTTAGTAACTCCTGGTAGTGCTGAGGGGTGTACTATCTATTATGCTCTTGGAAATGATGCAGTGAACGAACCGGATTTTGAGTCATATTCAACAACCATTCCCACTGCAACAGAAACAGGAACATATTATGTATGGTTTAATGGTGAAGGTGATTCAACTCATAGTATGCTTGCATCAGAATGCGTAAAGGTTGTGATCGGAAAGAAGGCGGATGAAAAGATAACTGATAAGAAGGGTGAAAACCCCGGCGCAACACATCCTCAGACATCTGGCGCTGATGAGCAAAAGCCTGCCGCAAAAGAAGACCGTCTGCAAAAAATATATGAGAAACTTACAAGAGCAGATTCGGATTATAGCAAGCTGAAGGAAACTTATAAAGACTTTGCCACTCTTTCAGAAAAATATGAAAATGGAGTCATAACTATTTCTTCGGTTGCAAAGAGCAGTGACTACGAGACCATGAACGGAAGCTGGACATTTACCTTTGACGGAGACTATGTTGTGCACACAAGTAAGACTTCGGATCTGGCAGGATATCCGTTTGTATTATCTGTTTGTGAAGCAGTATCGGAATATCTTGGAATGGATTATGATCTTGTATTCGGTTATATGACAGTGGTTGAAACAAAGAATCTTAAGAGTGATTACTTTTCAATTACCAAAGATGCAGCTGCGGATACAACAACATACAAGTTCTATACTGCAGGACAGTATGATATGTCGTTGATAAATGATGTTTATCTTGATGAGGATTTCCTTACCATAATAGATGGTCCGCTTTCAACAGGTAGTAATTATTATCTTATCAATGGTGGTAAATTATCAGCAACGATGAATGGTTCTGTAGATGATTATACTATTGTTATGGCAGAGTATGGTGATTCAACAGAGCTTTCACGCAAATCATTGATTGAACTTGTCAAGAAACTTAAGCCTCTTGGATATGAGGATTTTGTCAAGAATTATACTAAGTTAGAGAAAGCATCTTCAGATTATTACAAGGTATCATTTTTGACAAATACTGAGGAGATCAAGGAGTTAGCAGGAGAAGCGAGACCACAATACAAATATGTTAAGGTCGTATTTAAGCCACAGCTTACTGTTAAGCCGGGAATGGCAAAGAAACTCGCATTTAACAATATTAAAGTGAAGAAATGGTCTACCTCAAAGAAATCGGTTGTAACTGTCTCTAAGGGAAAGATTACAGCCTTGAAAAAGGGTAAAGCTACAATTACCGCAACCTTAAAGGATGGATCTCAGATTACTTATACAGTTAAGGTTTCCGGTAGTCCTGTACTTGTTGTCGGAGGTAAAAAATATAAGAAGAGTACGACTTATACAGTTAAGAAGAATGGTACATTGAAGGTAAAGATTACAGGTAAAGCCGCTTCGGTAAAGAATGTATATACAAGTGCTGATCTGGCAGTTGCAAAGGTGACATCTAAGGCTTCCGCATCTACGGTTAAGATCAAAGGTTTGAAAGCGGGAAGCACTACAGTTACAATCAAGGTTAATGGAGTAAAGTATAAGATCAGGGTTAAAGTAAGATGATATCAGTCGGGCTTAAAAGTGAATTAATTGTATCTATTAAGCATAGCTGAATAGATACTAATTATCAATGAAAACCAAGTATATGTTTTAGGTGTTGCCGGAGCTTGACAATTCA
>CAMHMG010000234.1 GCA_946186175.1 uncultured Clostridia bacterium
GCCTTCTTCTCCATATTGATCGCAAGTCTGTATATTCCGATAGCGGATCCTAAACAGTCAATATCAGGTTTTCTGTGTCCCATAATAAGCACCTGATCCTTGTTGGTAAGAAGTTCCTTAAGAGCGTGCGCTTTAACCCTCGCCTTAACTCTGGTATTCTTCTCGGCTGACTGAGTCTTTCCACCGTAATAAATGATCTTATCACCTTTTTTGATAACTGCCTGATCACCACCACGGCCAAGCGCCATATCCATCGCCATATGAGAATACTCATATGCAATAGTATAATCGTCATTCTCGGTATCAACACCCACCGCAATCGATAGGGTTACCGGCGTTTCATTACCGATATTAATATTCCTAACTTCATCTAACAGGCTGAACTTGCCCTCCTGCAATAACTCTAATTGCTGCTGCTGGAGTAAGAATATATATTTATCCTTCTCCAGTTTCTTGATTATTCCTCTTGCCGACTGCATGTATTTGGTAATCTTTCTTTCTATCAAAGCACCCAATAATGCACGTCTGACTTCTTCTGTAGAATCCATGACCTCTTCATAATTGTCAACATATATCTGTCCGGCTACCAGTTTGATTCTCTCTTTATCTTCAACAGCCTCCATGAGCTCTGTCTCATCATACAAATAAACAGTAAACAAAACCTCTTCGCTCTGCACATCATTGGTAATATTCTTAGCCAATAACTCTGAAACAGATATTTTCCTTATATCAACCTTATAATTTCTGTCTGCCTGAAAAATATGAACCGTTCTGCGATTGCCATCCTCAGGTTCCATGTGTAACAATTCAATAGTAATATCAGTAAAAATATTCTGAATATGCTTCCTCATATGCTGCTTATCGCTCCTTACAGCCTGATAAAATGCCTTATTACACCATAGAACGCGGCCATTCTCATTGACAAGAGCATACGGTATCGACAGTTCCTTGATTAGCTCACTCTGAATAGAACCATGCGAAAAAGAAAAGGCTGTAAGGTCCGTCATTATTTGCGGACGCCTTTTATAATAAATGATTAAGATCAAAGCAAGATAAAAAACCAAACCAACAGACATCACTATGCCGCCGGTGAAATCAACAGCATATACACCTCCATTGATAATAAGCAAAATAATAAGCAAATAGAAAGGTATTCTCAAATACCTATCAAGCTCCTTTTCTAATAGATTAGTTCTTTTCTCTTTTCTATTGTTAAGCTTTGATACTTCTGATTTGATCTTGTCACCCATTAATATATCCTTTTCAACATTATCTTCTTTATACAATCGAACTTGCGTTCACAATTACCGCCACTAATTATAACATTTTTACATGGTATAAACAACATTACATATTGTAATATTTTTTATGGCAGGCCCAACATTTAGTGTGTAAAAGGACTGCCATGGTCGTATATGTCAAATATTTCCGGTAATGGAGCACTTCCATACTCATATACCACCACCTTTTCATCCCAATCCATCTCATAGGTTGGCAGCTTGATAACCTTATACAGCTTAAACTTATGATGCTTCATATAATCCCTGTATTCCTCCTTAGGATAATACATCATAATAAGCACTCTTCTTGCGTTTCTCTCTACACTTTCCATTATATGATCTATAACCTGCGAAAATATATTAATATCAAAAGGATTGAAAAAATAGAAAATGTTATCTTCCGGCCTTATCTCATAATCCTCCGCCTTACCATTGATCAATTCAATTTTATCTGCCATGCCTCGAAACCTTGTGTTGTAAAAGGCACGGTTATCAATAGCATTTTCATATAATTCCTCATCTACCTCAATACCGCATACCTCACACCTAAATCTCTGGTTAACGTAGAAGAGAACTCTACCTTTCCCACATCCGAAATCAATCAGTCTGTCATGATATGTGATGTCCTTTTCCAACTCATCAAAAGCACAAATGAGCCCACTGTAGCTTGTAGGCTCATATCTGTAGTAATCATCATTATATCTGTTATTGTAGACTATCTCGGTACTTTCAATACCCAGAAATTGTTCAAATTTATCATTCTCATAATACTTAGGAGATTGTTTTTTATTTCTCTTCACTATTATACCTCATATATCTGAATCATTATATCCTTCGGTCATCACCGTCAAATGCATCCGGTAATTTACAAAATACAGTCTTAGTCCAAATAATGACCGGCAAGCTTAGCATATATCTTTACTCATTAATCCTGACTGCATCTATAGTTATCTCTACTGAACATTTTGAGATAAACTGCCCGTTGATATCAAGGGAATAATTCACAAGCACATCTATTCTTTCATCTGACTCTAAAATACGAACTTCAGTAGTATCAACACTCATCATCACTGCACCGGCAGTCGTGTTATATACACTCTCATGCTTCTCGTTTGCAGAAAACTTCAAAGCAGAGACCACCGCTCCACTTTTAACCATCTCACAATGGTCCCCATAAAACTTGATGCGATTCTTAATTACGCCATCTATGCCCTCCTGCTGTTCCTCATACAGGACATAATGCTTACCGTTTTTTTGATAATAGTTTCCCCTTGTCACTAATACAACAGGCTCATCAGTTACATCGAATTGTCTGCCGGAAACTGTTATCAGAACATCCTTTGTCATATATTTTCCCCATATACGTTGTCGCCGCATTGCTTAAAAAATTCGCTACTTTCTCATATTGTGGCGGAGCGCAATAATCAATAGCTCTCGATGTCAATCACCTCAGTATCTTTGACATGAAATGGAAGGACGCTGTCAGCGAAAGACATGAAGCTTTCCACACCATCGCTTACATAGTATTCGTAGCTTGGTCTTCGTCCGGACATATTGAGCATCTCTTTATCTGTCAGCAGTTCCTTTAACACTTTTGCTGTCTCAAATGCAGGATTAACCAGATGCACCTGCTCTCCCATGAATCGCTTGATCGCATTTCTGATAAGCGGGTAATGTGTACAGCCAAGAACCAGTGCGTCGACGTTATACTCCTTCATCTCCTGCAAGTATCGGGATACTATATCGTCTGTGACACGATCCTCAATAAGCCCCTCTTCTACCAGCGGAACGAAAAGAGGACATGCCTTGCTTACAACAGTGATATGCGGATCAAGTTCTCTTATATAATCATTATAAATGCCGGACTTGACAGTACTTGCAGTTCCTATGACTCCGACATTACCTGTCTCTGTAGTCTCTACCGCCATCTTAGCTCCAGGTTTGACCACTCCTATGATCGGAATGTCTATCTCCTCAGCTATCTCATCAAGCGCCAGCGCACTTGCTGTATTACAGGCAACAACCACAGCTTTCACATTCTTTGTCTGCAAAAACCTTACAATCTGCCTGCTATATTTCAGCACAGTCTTTTTTGACTTTGAACCGTACGGAACCCTCGCCGTATCACCAAAATACACGATATTTTCTCCCGGGAGCTGTCGCATGATCTCTCTTGTGACTGTAAGGCCACCAACTCCGGAGTCAAAAACCCCTATAGGATTACTCATCAGATTATCCATAACTTTCTCCTAAATGTTTAATATCTGCGCTTACATGCCAACTCGATCTGCCTTTCAACCTGTTCCTCAATTGAAAGTCCCGCTGCCTTCCAAAGCATAGGATACATGCTGATAGACGTAAATCCCGGCAGTGTATTGATCTCGTTAAATATTACCCTGTTAGTCTCTTTCTCCAAGAAGAAGTCAACACGTGCAAGACCATATCCATCTACTGCCGAAAAGATTGCCATAGCAGCCTTACGTATCTCTTCTGCTTTTCCAGCAGGAAGCTCAGGAGAGATCACCGTCTTACTTTCAGCATTACTGTACTTTGCGTCAAAATCATAAAACTCAGCAGCAGAAATGATCTCGCCCACACCTGAAGCATCACAGGATACTGCCGTTCCAAGAACCGCACACTCTATCTCACGACCGACAATATTTCTCTCTACAAGTATCTTCGTATCATGTTTAGCCGCAAGGACAAGTCCGTCAACAAGCTCATCTCTGTTATGCGCTTTGGAAACTCCCTTAGATGAACCTGCCTTACTCGGTTTGATGAACATAGGATATGATAATGTATTCTCTACCCTTGCTACAATCTCATCCATTGTTATTAGTGTCTGTTCTGCAGAACTTAGCTCTCCTGCTTTCTCTGCCTGAAACACTTCTTCTGCTCTTACAAGAACATAGTCTGCCTGATTAATTCCAAGATCATCAACAATAATTTTTGTATATACCTTATCCATTCCTACAGCGGATGCAAGTATTCCACATCCGACATAAGGAATCTTAGACATCTCTAACAATCCCTGAATCGTACCGTCCTCACCATACATTCCATGCATAACAGGAAATACAACATCAATATTCTTCGTTGTTGTTCCGTCAGCACCCGATATAATTATCTCCCTACGTGTAGCATCAGGAGAAATTACAGCAGATGTCCTGCTGTTTCTCCAGCTTCCGTCCTCAATGCTTTCCAACGAGTCGACCAGCAGCCAGTGACCTTCCTTTGTGATTCCAATGTATGTAATATCATACTTTGCTTTATTGATAGCTTTGGCAATAGTCGTAACCGAGATACAGGATATATCATGCTCTGATGACTGTCCGCCAAAAACTACTGCAATATTCTTCTTATCCATTGAGATGCTCCTTCAATTGTTATCATTTATAATCGCCCACTATAATAGCACATAATAATGGGGATTTCAATTGTCTGACGATCGTCT
>CAMHMG010000235.1 GCA_946186175.1 uncultured Clostridia bacterium
CTCATTACAGCGTAGTTACTTGGCATTACTAATGCCCCATCATAGCACATTTCCATTGTTTTGTGCCCTCCTTTGCTTAATAAAATTTTCTTGAAACTTTGCGCATTGTTTCTTATATGTCAACTTAAGCTAACATCATATTTAGACAATATGCCAGACACTTATGTGTATGACAATTCATTTTCATCAAAAACATCCTGTGGTATCAGCGGTATTTCCTCCACTTCTTCCTTCACCTTGAAGTTGCCCTGCTGCATCTCCCACAATTCATAATACTTGCCCTTTAACGCAAGCAGTTCTTCGTGAGTTCCCTGTTCTGCAATCTCACCATGATCCATAACAATGATTACATCACAGTTCTTTACCGTTGCCAGCCTATGAGCAACAATCAGCATACTCTTTTTCTTCAATTTATTGTAGATCATATCAAATATGATATTCTCTGTTGCAAAATCCAGATTACTGGTACTCTCATCCAGTATGTAAAATTCATTCTTCTTAAGGAAAGCTCTTGCAAGGGCAATCCTTTGCTTCTCTCCACCTGAAAGACCATTTCCTGCTTCTTCAAGAAATGTGTAATATTGCATCGGAAGCCTCTTAATGAAATCATGCGCATCCGCCGCCTTTGCAGCTTCCTTTACTTCTTCCAAAGTTGCACTCATACGACTCACACGTATGTTGTCGTAGATACTCTTTGAAAACAGTTCTATTGTCTGTGGAACATAAGAGATAGCTTTTCTAAGTGATTTATTACTGATCTCATTGATATCAACTCCGTCAATTAATATCTCTCCCTGTTCCGGTTCATAGTACTTTAACAGAAGCTTTGCCATGGTAGTCTTACCACTTCCGCTCGAACCAACTAATGCAACCTTCTTACCTTTTGGTATTGTGAAACTGATATCATCGAGTGCAGGTTTTCTATTGCCATAACGGAATGTCACATGTTTAATCTCTATGTCACCCTCAATCTTTTCAATATCCTGATACAGATTCTGTTCCGTCTCCGGTTGTTCTTCTTCATAATCAAGAATTTCTGAAAAACGCTTCATGGATATGTTAGCTTCCTGCAGTGATAACTGTAAACCAACGAGATTACTGACTGGTTCCATAAAGTATCCGGATAATGTATTGAAAGCCATATAACTTCCAAGTGTAATGTTACCTTTAAGCACCTGCATGATACCAAAATACATTAGAACCAAATTACCTGCTGTTGATATCAACTGGGATATTACTCCCTGAACATTGGATAACATTCCTTCTTTGTAACTTATTCTAAGAGATTTGATATATTCTTTCTCTATGTTATCAAGTTCCACCTCTTCATTGGCATTTCCCTTAATAGTTTCTACAGCACGAAGACCCTCAATAATCTGTGAATTCAGCACTGCCGACTGTTGCATCTGTTCTTCATTTATCTTCTTATATGGTTGCTTGAAGATAAATACAAGAAGAATACTTACTATTGTCATAAAAAGAATTATTGCAAACAATCCACTATTCATTCGGAACAAAATCACTCCGGTAATCAATGCCATTCCAATATCTAACACCAATGTAAGCGCAATGTTAGTAAATACATCCTTAATGGTAAACGCATCCGAAAACCTTGTTGTTATATCTCCCGTCTTTCTTGTTGAAAAGAACTTCATCGGAAGCTTGTATATATGTCTGAAATATCCAAGCATCAGTGGAATATCAATCTTAATGGATAGATGCATCATCATCCACTGCCTGACAAAACTAACCATCACCTGTGATATGTTAAAACCTAAAAACACAATGATTACAAGCTTCAACACATTTTCCTGCTTATATGGAAGAATCTCATCAAAAAGAATATTATTAAATAGTGATGATATAATCCCAAGAATCGTTATCATAAGCGATGTTATGATTCCATATACAAACAGCTTTGTCTGCGGTTTCAACAATGCAATATATCTGTTGAATATCTTTTCCCCCTTAAGCTTTCCTGTCTCAAAGCTGTTGTTAGGTTTTAAGATTAGCATAGCTCCTGTAAAGGTCTTATAGAACTCGTCAATCTCTACTCGCATCAGGTCTTTTGCCGGATCACCGATGACCACATATTTCTTTGTGATTTTGAATACCACAACAAAATGAGTCATGCCCTCTTTGGTAATCACATTTGCTATTGCCGGAAGAGTATATTTACTCAAAAAACCCTCTTTATCAACTCTGACTGCCTGTGTGACAAATCCTAATGTATCAGCACATTTACTAAGACCTAAAAGATTAGTACCTTTTAGGTCTGTTCCCATCATATCTCTTAGTCTTGTAATAGTTGTTTCTTTCTTATAATGCAGACAGACCATTGCAAGACATGCTGCCGCACAGTCTGTTGCATCATGTTGTTGTACATATGTATATCGCATAATATAATCTTTTGCCTATCTTTATTACTAAATATAAAAGGTATAATAATATTTTAATATATCTAATCGGCTAAGTTATATTATCCTTTTCTTTTCAATAACCACCACAACCATGTCGGCATGTACATCATTGTCATCTACCTCCTCTTTACTACAATTAACTATATAAACCGTTAATTATATTAGCATTTTGAGAAATTATGACAATGCCGTTCATTCCTTAGTTTTGACCGTTTATTCCTTATTTTTTTCAATTACATTTAAAATCATTATATTTGTTATAAAAATATTATTTTCCAAAACAACATTATATTCGCCATGATATTTTTCTACACATCTCTTTATATTACGTATGCCATATCCATGACCTTTTCCATCTTTAGTCGTTTTAAATTCCCCCTTGTTATCAGCAATTACTTTCTTGTAATTATTTGATATTGCTATTAACATACTCAATTGCTGAACTCTTATCTCAACCTCTACATTTTTCTCAACAGTCTCAGAAGCCGCTTCGTATGCATTCTTTAATAGGTTATAGAATAATGTGCATATTTCCATATAAGATAATATGGTAACCGGGATTATGCCCTTCCATTCCAATTTCACTTCCGGATAGCGACTGCTTAGATCCGAAACAATTGCATTAACATAATCATTTCCCGTATCAACCGTTATAGAAAGCCTTGATACTGCTATTTGTGCTTCATTTATATATTCTCCCAATTTATCATACTTACCTTTGTCATATAACATACCCATACACAACAAATGAGCTTTAATATCATGTCTAAATTCTCTTGTCTCGGTTTCCTTTTTTAATAGTCTAAGATAGTAATCACTCTGTGCCTCCATAAGCCTGATATTCATTTCATTAATATAATTAAGGTGCTCATTTTCTCTCCTATCATGTTCTAAAAATATGCTCACTACAACAAAGAACACTCCGGCAATAATTAATCCTACAAATACTACGTTATGATATATTTTATTATTGTCATCCATTCCTATTATCTGTATCCCTGTCACAAAAACAGACAATGCCAGCCCACCTAGTATATAAATAGGCAGCAATACACTTGTTACTTTAGGTTTATCCACATATTTTCTTCCAAATAATACTATGTATAAAAATAAAATAAGAAGACTTATTGATGCACAAGCTATTTCAATATATACGTTGTCCATCAATGTTTGAAATGAAATATGGAATAAATTAACTACAATTTCTGAAAAAACCATATCCGCCAAAGAAATTAGAATAAAAGATAATGCTGATAATAAAAAGTATTTAAAGATTAAACATAATCCATACATTCTTTGCCATTCAAATATAGTGACATAAAAATGACAATTATCATCCCATATATAAGTCCAACTCGAGAAAGATCAACAAACCGGGATACACACATAACAAACACTAAACATATAGTAAATGCATATGATATATTCTTTTTGGGTGTTAACTTCCATATATACACCATTACCAGTAATATTTTTATTAACTCAATTGAAAAATAAAGCCCGTTTACAAAAACCTGTTCCATAATCTTATTAAATCCTCCATTAAAAAAAGTACCAAAATCAAGCGTCAAATATGACATCATTGACTTTGGCACTAAAGTGTATGTGCATGAAATCTTACATAATCAAAGTATTTCTTCTTCACAACAGTATAACGCCTCCTCGATAAAGGCAACGCAACATCATAATTTGATAATGTAACCTCATCATTCTCTATTAAAGAGATATATTTTAATGAAACAATATATGATTTATGTATTTGGCAGAAATCATATTCCGTTAATATTTCCAACCAATACTTCAACGAATTTGCCGTCTCTATTAAAGTGGTATCATGCAAATGTAATATTGTATTTTTCTTTTTTGATTCAATATAAACAATGTCTTTAACATATATAAAATACTCTTTCCCAAAGCTGTCTGCAGCTATTATTTCTGAATTTATCAGTTCACTCTCTAGCTGCTCTAATGTTTCTTCCAGCTCACTCTTATTAATCGGTTTAACCAAAAATCTAAATGCTCTAACTTTAAAAGCCTCAGGCATATATTTCGAATGACTCGTTAAAAATATTATTTCTCCTCTGTACCCTTTTGCTCTAAGTTCAAAAGCAATGTCCATACCGTTTTTTCCCGGCATCTCTATATCAAGAAAAATTGCATCATATTTTTTATCTAAAGTAAGAATTCTATCTGGTATATGATATACATCTATTTCATAATCTTCTTTTAACTCAAAAATAGCCACCTTTGTTGATTCACAAAAAATTGGCTCATCATCACAGATTGCAATTTTCAGTTTAATAATAATC
>CAMHMG010000236.1 GCA_946186175.1 uncultured Clostridia bacterium
GAATATACCAGAGGACATTTCACACGAGGTGTTGATTAGAGTCTTATATTATTTAGTTTTAATCTTCTAAGTAGAAATGTCTTACAACATACTAATGGAGAAATTGTAATGGCTAATATTATTATCAATATATCAAAATATATAATTCTTCTTATGATGATCCTATACGGATTTTCCAGTTTTACTGTAATCAGGAAAGAGGATCAACGAAAAAAGAATATGTGTCTTAACAGGCAGATAGTTTATGTGTTTGTAATACATTTCCTGGCGTATCTGACATTTTCTATTCAAAGTCCTGATGATATGGTAACGATCATAACGTTTTATGGATTACAGACGTTGATCGCAACCTTATATATGTATCTTTATCATTATTTTTATCCTTTCTCTACAAGAATGATAACCAATAATATGAGTTTTCTGTTGTTGATAGGATATATTATGCTGACAAGGCTTAATTATGCACTTGCCAGGAAACAATTCATTATTGCTACAGCTTCTCTGATTCTTGTGTCATTTATACCACTTATCATGGATAGAAATAAGAACTTGAGAAAATACGGCATAGCCTATGGCATAATCGGAATACTGGCTTTGCTTTCAGTGTTTGTTATAGGTGTCGAGAAATATGGTTCAGTCAATTGGATCTCAATTGGAGGTCTAAGTTTGCAGCCATCAGAATTTGTTAAGATCTTGTTTGTCTTTTTCATAGCTAGTATGTTGTCTAAAAAACGTGATTTTAAACAGGTTATGATAACGACTGTATTTGCAGGAATTCATATGGGGATTTTAGTACTTGAGAAGGATCTTGGAGCTGCGCTTATATTCTTTGTGATCTTCATATTTATGGTCTATGTTGGTACCGGTAAGATAAGATATCTGCTAATGTTTGTTGCAGGTGGAACAATGATGGCAGGACTTGCGTTTTTGCTATTTAAGAACAGATTGTTCAGTCATGTGCTTGTCAGAATTACTGCATGGAAAGACCCGTGGTCCGATATTAGCGGAACAGGTTATCAGATAACCCAGTCGCTGTTTGCAATAGGAAGCGGTGGATATTTTGGAAGCGGGCTGACGAAAGGTTCGCCGGATGTTGTTCCTGTAAGCGAAAGTGATTTTATCTTTTCAGCTATAGCAGAAGAACTGGGCGTGATATTTGCAATATTCCTTATTCTGGTATGTTTTAGCGGATTCATTTGTTTTATTTCAATTGCAATGAATGCAAAGAGCAGATTTTATAAAACTATGGCAGTAGGTTTTGCAATATGCTACATTTTCCAGACATTTTTATCAATCGGAGGTGTTACAAAGTTCATACCTTCAACGGGTGTAACCATTCCGCTTGTAAGCTATGGAGGAAGCTCCGTGTTGAGTTCACTTGTAATGTTTTCAATTATGCAGGGCATAAGTACTATAGAGAATAAAGAGGCGAAAAAAGTTGAAGAAGAAAGAAGAAAACTTGAACAAACAGAATATGACGATGGAACAGTTCCTGAAAAAAGAGGAAAAGATTGATAAGATCAATGAAAAACTCAATCGTCCTATTGTCGGTATTGCATATATCTTTGGAATTTTGTTTGTTGGATTGATTGCATATATTCTTCATTTTATGATTGTTGAGAAAGATGAAGTTATTGCTAATGCAGCCAACAGCAGACTAGACAGCTTTGCAGCAGACGTGATAAGAGGAGATATCGTCACTAAGGATGGCAAGGTGATCGCCACTAATAATGGTGATGAACGATATTATCCATACGGAGATCTGTTTGCTCATGCTGCAGGATTTTCCAAGTATACTAAAGCAGGAATCGAGCTTGTCGGAAATTATTATCTCTTAGAAAGCCATGCTAATGGCTTTGAAAAATTCTATCATACACTTAGGGAAGAAAGTAATCAGGGAGATGTTGTTGTATCAACACTTAATTACGATCTGCAGAAAAAAGCATATGACTGTCTTGGTAGTGCTGATGGAGCAGTTGTCGTAATGGAGCCTTCCACAGGTAAAATTCTTGCAATGGTTTCGAAGCCTGATTTTGATCCAAATGATATAGATGCAGTGTGGAAGGAAGCTAACAGTGAAGGTTCTACAAGTTCTGTTTTGCTTAACAGGGCTACACAGGGGCTTTATCCTCCGGGATCAACATTTAAGGTATTAACCACGCTATCATACATGAGACAATATCCGCGGAAATATAAAAAATATTCCTATAATTGTGCCAATACTGAGGCGGTGTTTAACAGTGTTTCTGTCCACTGTTATGGAAAGAAAACTCACGGTGAAGAGGATTTGTCAAAAGCCCTTGCCAATTCTTGTAATCAGGCATTTGCAGATATAGGTACACAGCTTGATCGCGGTAAATGGAAGGATACACTTGAAAGTCTTCTATATAACAAGAATTTACCTTATACAGGAGCAAGCGCTACCAGCCGATTCTATCTTGATAAGGATTCTAATTCCGGATATGTTCCACAGACTGCATTTGGTCAGGGTGATACATTGGTTACACCTCTTCATAATGCAATGATAATATCCACTATTGCTAACGGTGGCTTGATGATGAAACCTTATATGATCGACAGTATAGAGAATTATAAAGGTAAGCGTATTAAGAAGTTCTCACCTTCTTCATATGATACATTGATGACTTCTGATGAGGTTGAGACTTTAACCGGATATATGAGAAAGGTTGTCACAGAGGGAACTGCCGCTGATTATTTTGCCGGAGCCAAGTATAGCGCATGCGGTAAGACAGGCACAGCAGAATATGCCGGTGGTGAGCATGATTTCTCATGGTTTATAGGTTTTGATGATACTGACAAACCCAATATTGCCGTGAGCATTGTTGTTGAGGAATCAGACGTAAATGGCGTAAAGGCTACAGCTATTGCAAGATCAATAATGGATGAATATTATAATATAAAGGATAAATAGTCGGAAATTCTTAATAAATTTTTAACTTTACCTTGTGTTTTGCTGTATATATTGTTATAATTTATGGTAATTAATGCAACACACCAATATGTTGCGCATAAGTCATCATATATGACTTTTGCAGAATACAGCTTTTAATAGTGGAGGAAAGATAATGATAGAAGCAGTAAGCTGTGGTGGTGTGGTAATCTTTCGAGGTAAAGTGTTGTTACTTTATAAGAATTACAGAAATAAGTATGAAGGCTGGGTTCTGCCTAAGGGAACGGTGGAAGAAGGTGAAGAGTACAAGGAGACGGCACTTAGGGAGGTAAAGGAAGAGACCGGTGTCAGTGCTCAGATAATCAAATATGTGGATAAGAGCAATTATACATTTAACACAGCATATGATGTCGTTAATAAGGATGTTCATTGGTATCTGATGATGGCTGACAGTTATTACAGTAAACCCCAAAGAGAAGAATATTTTATGGACTCAGGATATTATAAGTATCACGAGGCATATCATTTATTAAAGTTCCCTAATGAAAAACAGATCTTAGAGCAGGCATATAGTGAGTATCAGGACTTGAAACAAAGTAATCTATGGGGCTCTAAGAAGTATTTCTGAGAGTTATATCAGGAATATAATAATGAGATTGACCAGAGCCGGTATATACTGGCTCTTGGTTTTTATATAAGTGAGAAACATCTTTTATATTATATAAAACGTTCTGTAGGAAATTCGTATTATTGTAATGAAGTTAAAGAATTTTTTGAAATTGATCGTGGTTAATATTTGTGATATATAGGTGACGATATGAAAAAAAAGACTATTATTAATATTTTAATGACAGTATGTATATTAGTTGCTCTTGGATGCGGCGGATATCTGGCTTATTATTATTATACAAGTCATAAGAGTGAGAGTGATATTGATGATCTGCGTAGTAAAATTGGGGATAATGTTGCTACCGATGACACTGATAGTGATGTTCAAAACAGTGAAGAGCAAGGAAAACCTGAGCCGCCTATGGTTGAGGTTAAAGGTATTAAAGTTCAGAAGAAGTTTGAGGATTTGTACAGAGAAAACAATGATTTTGTTGGCTGGATAACCATTTCAGATACTAACGTTGATTATCCTGTTATGTATACACCTGATGATAATGAACGCGGAGAACATTACATTCATAGGGATTTTGAGGAGAATTATTCGGCGGCAGGATTACCGTTTGTAGATAAGAACTGCGATCTTATTCTGCCTACAGACAACATAATCATATACGGACATAATATGAATTCAGGTAAAATGTTTCATGATATTATGAAATATGAAAATGAAGATTTTTATAACACCCATAAGACTTTTACGTTTGATACAATATACGGTGATGGAACTTATGAGGTAGTTGCAGTTTTCTATGCACAGATATTACCTGATGATTCTAAGGAGTTCAAATACTATCAGTTCGTTAATGCAGGAAGTGCTGAAGAATTTATGAATTATGTAGATAATATTAAACGTATGTCTATAATAGATACAGGCGTTGATGTAAAGTTTGGTGATAAATTAGTCACATTGTCTACCTGTGCATATCATGTTGATGACGGAAGATTTGCTGTCATAGCGAAGAAGATTGATTAGGTTATGCAGGCATACTGTAATGTATGTTAGCACCACGTCTTTCGCATATATAAAGTATACTTGAATAGATGATGAAAGTATAAGAAGATTTTTCCTTGACAAATGGTAATAACCATAATATCTCAAGTTCCGAAGCAAAATCGCTGTAACCCTTATGATTAAAGGCTTACAGCG
>CAMHMG010000237.1 GCA_946186175.1 uncultured Clostridia bacterium
AAGCCATCCTCAGATATTTCCACTCTATTATTCCACCAATCAATAGCAGGTTGAAAATGTTCAAATTTCATAGGCTTAGTCTTGGAAAAATTCTTATATCCTTCTGGCATATCAAGTCTATAGAACCATGTATCCTCCGTTGAACCATTATTGCTAAAGAAAAGAATATTAGTAGTAATTGAAGTGTAAGGAGCAAACACACTATGCGGCATTCTTATTACTGTATGAAGATTAAACTCTGATAACAATTTCTTCTTGATAGAAACCTTAGCATTATCTGTACCAAATAAGAATCCATCCGGAAGAATAACAGCTGCCCTTCCTTTTTCCTTCAATCTATACATAATCACTGACATGAACAGATCTGCTGTTTCACTACTAGCCAGATCAGAAGGGAAATTACTCTTTATATCGGCTTTCTCATTACCACCATATGGCGGATTCATAAGAATAACATCAAACTTGTCATCATCCGAATAATCAAGAACTTTTTTTGTCAGCGAGTTATCGTGATATATCTGAGGTACATCTATACCATGCAACAACATATTAGTAATACATAACATATACGGGAATTGCTTCTTTTCTATTCCATAGATAGAATTGTCATAAGCCTCCTGGTCAGATGTATTCTTAATCTTTTTCTCAAGATCTGTAAGCCATGAAGTTAAAAAACCACCTGTACCACACGCAAAATCTGCCATCTGTTCACCTATCTGTGGTTCGATCATGTGAGCCATAAAATCCGTCACAGCTCTTGGTGTATAGAACTCACCTGAGGAACCTGCGCTCTGCAACTCACGAAGAATAGACTCATATATCTCTCCAAAAGCATGTATTTCATCATAATCTCCAAGATCAAGCTCATCAATTACATTAAGCACTTGTCTTAGAAGCACACCATCCTTCATATATTGATTAGCATCTTCAAATGTTGTTTTTACTATAGCTTTCTTTATAGGTGTATTCTGATTTACCTCAATCCCTTTTAGTGTCGGAAACAATGTATTATTTACAAAATCAAGAAGAGTATCACCTGTCATTGCATTACCGGATTTATCATCGTGCGCCCAATTTGACCATCTACACTCTTCAGGAATAATAGAAACATAATCATCATCTCCAAACTCCCAGTCCTGTTCTTTTGCATCATAGACTTTTAAAAAAAGCATCCATGCTATCTGCTCGATGCGCTGGGCATCTCCATTAATTCCTGCATCGTTACGCATTATGTCACGCAACCTCTTTACAAAATTAGTTAAGTTACTCATTTCAATTTACCCCACTTTGTATAATTCTTTCTCTAGCTCTTGTATCGCTTCCAAATATCCATTTCTTCCACCAAAATATGAAGCAATCTTCGCCGGCTTCCCATATTTCAAAAATGGATCTATCTTAAGTACTTCTGTCTTCTCAATTTCATATATGCCCATATCCATATATTTATCTATTAATGATTCCAGAACCTCTCTGGCAACCCCGTTATATTTACTAAGAAAGTCGCGTTTTTTCACATTATTAGCTCGTTCTTTCCTTGTAAGGGGCTTTTGGTCATATGCAACATGACATATAAAATCAAAATCATCAACTTCATCCATATTTTGCTCTGCCTTCAGCGCTGCTAAATCAATTCCCCTTACTCTAAGCATATCTACAATTTCAGACTTTTTTGTCAGTTTAGACCAGTAAGTTAAAAATCTATCCAAAGAAGCATACTCACCTTGTATATTATGTTTGGTATAATCAATAACACTCTCTGTTCTTAATAATTTACCACTTGTATCATATACAGACACGGTTTTATTGATTATTCTAACTGGACATCCATCAACATCAACATATGGCTTCTCTTGTTTAGGTTCGGGCGGATCACCAGGTGGTGTTTTACCACCTCCACCTCCTTTGGTTTTGCCCTGATTATTAGGATCATATCCTTCATCTATCTTCACTTCTCCATCCCATGCAGGATCGGCAAACAATCTGGATACTCCTCTGAAATCCATAACCACAAAATGCGTTTTACCATCCTTTTCACGTATCCTTGTACCTCTTCCTATAATCTGCTTAAACTCAGTCATTGAACCTATAATCTGATCCAATACAATCAGCTTAGTCATCTTGCAATCTGCACCTGTAGAAAGAAGCTTTGAAGTTGTTGCTATAACCGGAAATTTTTCAAGAGAAATAAAATAATCAAGCTTTGATTTACCATATGTATCGCTTCCGGTAATCCTGACAACATAATCCGAGTGTTGTTGACACATATCACTATTCAAATTTGCAAGAGCAATCCTCATCAACTCCGCATGAGCTTCCGATGCGCAAAATACTATCGTCTTTTGCATCCTATCTGTACTCTTAAGATAATTTGTAATCTCAGAAGCTACTTGATTGATTCTATCCTCAATCACGATATTATAATCATAATCTTTATTATTATAAATTCTATCTTCTATTGGATTCCCATAATAATCGAGTTGTCCCTTGTAAGGTCTCCAACCATCTCCAATATCAGTGGTTATATTTATTACTTTAAAAGGAGCAAGGAATCCGTCATCTATTCCTTCATTTAAACTATATGTATAGACTGGCTCACCAAAATAATCTATATTTGAAATATACTTCGTTTCCTTGGGAGTTGCTGTCATACCTAATTGTGTAGCACCATTAAAATATTCAAGAATTCTTCTCCAATTACTATCTTTCTTTGCTGATCCACGATGACACTCATCAACTATTACCAAATCAAAGAACTCCGGTGAGAACAGACTTTGAAATTTAGCAATCGTATCATCACCATCCTCCTCTGTATCGTCGCTATCACTCTTTCCGACAAGTTGTTGATAGAGCGAGAAATATACTTCATATGAAGATATAGTGGTCTGATCATCCTTAGAAAAATCAACCTTATGTATTGTTTTTGACAACGGAGAAAAATCTTGTAGAATAGATTGATCCACAAGAATATTTCTATCTGCAAGGTATAGTATTTTTTTCTTTAACCCACTTTTTAACAAACGATATACTATCTGAAATGCTGTATATGTTTTTCCTGTTCCAGTTGCCATCACGAGTAATAATCTTTGCTGACCTCTCGCTATCGCATCAAGAGTAAGATTAATTGCATTTCTCTGGTAATATCTTGGTGTATTAGTGTTTTGACCAGAATAGTATGGTTGCTTAATAATTGTTTCTTCTGTTTCTGTCAATCCTGATCCTTCATTTGATTCTTGTTTGAACCTTGAATATAATTCTTCCGGAGTAGGGAATTCATTTAAGGGAATCTCTCTTTCCTTCCCTGTGAATCCATCATATTCTTCAAACGCATCTCCATTAGAACTATATGCGAAAGGAATATTCATCATATCTGCATAGATTTTTGCCTGCTGCATTCCGGATGAAACAGAATGATTATTGTCTTTAGCTTCAACAATAGCTATGGGATTATTAGCATTAATATACAATATGTAATCTGCCTTCTTAGGCTTTTGTCTTGATACAAGATTCCCCTTTAGATTAATCTTTCCATCAGTAAACCTAACAGATTGCTCCATTGTCAATTTGTCTTTCCAACCGCGATCTACTATCGCCGGTGTTATGAAATTGAACTTTATATCTTCTTCAGACATCTGGTTCTTCGGCAAAATCATATTGCTCCCTCCTTCAACTTCAGATAAGAAATTATTATGAGAAGTTCATACCCTTAATAAATGTCTGCATGATCGCAGACTTTAAAATACTATAATTGCTATCCAAAACATATGAATAGATTACTCATACTTCCCCATATTCTCCTTCATCAACTCCACAAACCTATCCTTGACACTCTTAGGACTTTCAATAACAACCTCACCCCCAAGAGCTAAGATCCATCCGAGGAACTGATCACTTACCGCAACATCAACTCTGGTTCTGAATTGATCTTTTCCAACTTTTTGAATCTGAATGTCTCTGCCAAACTGATCTATTATGACATTCGACATGTCATTGTCGCACAGAAGTGTAACCGTCTCCTCTTCGCCATCGAACATCCTGAACCTTAACCGGCTGTACACTTCCTTATCTTTCTTTTTATATTTTGCTGCACCCTGTCGTCTTGCTTTAATCTCTTCCGTGTGGAGCATCTTATCTACTCTGTAATGTTTGAAATCATCTACCTCGCCATCAAAGCCGACAAGATAATAATTTTCATTATCCCACACAAGCGCCCAGGGACTTATTTCATAATACTTGCCATCATGACGCAGCTCTATTTCCTTATCGGTGTTCCATCGGAAGTACTGAAACTTGATCTTGTGATTGTTGGCGATTGCATTCTGAATAGCATCAACCGTATAGAAGATACTTTCATTCATGTTCTTAACTCGCCCGGATACATATACCGATCTTTCAAGAAGCTTCTTATCGTATAAACTCACATTCTCTTCCAGCTTGCGAATAAGATCTTTTGATTTTTTTGCTGTAATGAACTTTGATGAGGCTATCGCATCAATAATAATGTGAAGCTCAGCAAGTTCAAAATCCCTCGCTCCACAATGGTAATATGTCGTATTACCCTTCTGATACTTCAATATCTCAATACCATACTCATTCAAAGCGGTAAAATCTGTATAAATGCTTTTTCTGTGAGCTTCGATTTCATACTTATTCAGTTCCGCAAGAATCTCTCCCATGGTAAGAGCATGAGTATCATCAGTCT
>CAMHMG010000238.1 GCA_946186175.1 uncultured Clostridia bacterium
TCCATTACCACTGAGACGTTCACACCGTCAGAAATTGCCTTTTTCTTCTCTTTTCGGTCACTCTGAGAAAACATCATATGTCTCTCAAAGTGCCTAAAATCAAGGAGTTTCACATATCTTTCCTTTGTAGCATTGTTACGCACTCCACGTGAGCACTATGAGAAAACTGGTCAACTGCACACATTTTTCTAATCGAATAATCCTTTTCTGTAAGAATTTTCAAATCCCTTGCTAGTGTCGCAGGATCACAGCTGACATAAACTATCTTCTCAGGAGACATTTTAAGCATCGTCTCTAATGTCACAATATCACAACCCTTTCTTGGTGGATCTACTACTATGACATCTGCATATACTCCGTTCTTCTCGTACTCTCGCGGCAATACTTCCTCTGCTTTTCCAACAAAAAACTCTGCATTATTAATTCCATTAATCTCAGCATTCTTCCTTGCGTCATCTATTGCTTCCGGTATTATCTCAACTCCCATCACTTGCTTAGCTTTTTGTGCAAGAAACAGAGATATCGTTCCAATTCCACAATAAAGATCCCATACTGTCTCATCACCCTTAAGATCAGCATACTCCAATGCTTTACCATACAACTTCTCTGTCTGTGTAGGATTTACCTGGAAAAATGACAACGGATTAATCTGATACTTTACATCACCAATATAGTCTGTAATTGTATCACTTCCCCATATAGTTTTGCAGGTGTCTCCAAGTATACGATTAGTCTTTTCCTTATTAACATTGATGACTATACTTGTCATTCCGGGAATATCCTTCATACATTCTATCAATTCCTGTTCCACCTTAAGATGTTTTACATTATTCTTCGAAACAGGTTCTTTTCCTTCTGTAATATCCTTCCTCATACCAACATTTTCTGCTGATTCATTAAATTCCTTAATGCCAACCAATTCATCACCATTGATTATCACACACACCATAATTCCACCGGTATGTTTCCCTACCCTTGTCAAAAGGTGTCGAACAAGACCGGTGTGTGTTTCTTCATCATAAGGTTCAACATTATACTTTTCAAGAAACGCACGAAATCTCTTAATTATCTCATCATTAACAGGGTGTTGCAGATAACACACCTCCGTATCTATGATCGAATGAGTTCTTCCTGCATAGAATCCAATGGCAATATTACCATTCTTATCTCTGCCTACAGGAAACTGTGCTTTGTTGCGATATCTGATTGCAGGGAAGTCCTTTTCATCCATATTATCCACATTATAGGCAGCATGGATTTCTTCATCAGCTAAATAATCAGATATAATATCTGCACCCATACCTATAATCGGCTCCATAAGCTCATCAACATTATCAATTGCGCCGATACGTTTCATGCAATTAGCAACCTTATTCTGTTTCCACTCTAACTGTTTCTCATATGATAACTGCATTATGCTACAGCCGCCACACCGTCTTGCATTAGGACATATTGGTGTTACTCTGTCCTTAGATGGTGTGATTATCTCTATCAGTCGTCCATATGCATACTTCTTCTTATCCTTTATTATCTTGATTCTCGCCACATCTCCCGGCACTGCATCCTTCACAAATACTGCCATGCCGTCTATGTGTCCGATACCTTCACCATCATTTCCAATATCTTCTATTGTAATCTCATATTCTTGATTTTTTATTAATCCCATAATATATTCCTTAATTTTATTTATTTTATCTCATCAAATATTTCGTATATGTTTTTTGTAATATAATGCTGAATTAATATTTAACTCCATCTTTATACTCTCTCCATCTCTATCTTGAAGCTGATATTCCTCGCTGTCCTCATCCCCTCGAACTGCACCACATAATAACCATCACTCTCATTAACCTCAAGGATCAAGCCAACTCCAAACAACTTGTGTTTCACCATCACTCCTGCTTCATATCTTTCAGGCAAAATCCCACTTATCTTCTCTTCATTTTTCTGAATAAAGCTCTGCGCTGACTCCACAAACCTCTGGTCAAGCTCAACGGTATATTCCAGATAAGCCTTGTCAGTATTGAATATGAACCGCGACGGATACCGGTAGGACCCATCAAGATTCACTCCCTCCGCATCAGAGAGAAACAGGGCATTCTCCGCTCTGGTATAAGCCACATAAGCAAGCCTTCTCTCCTCCTCCAAAGCCTCTGGGCAGTCAACATGCTTGCTTGGAAAGATTCCCTCATTCATGCCACACACAAACACATAAGGAAACTCTAATCCCTTAGCAGTGTGTATTGTCATCATCTTCACCGCATCCTTTTTCTCCTCTTTATCGAGATTAGTTAGCAGTGAAATCCTTTGCAGATAGTCAGCAAGGGAGGTCTCCTCACCGGCATCATTTTCATAATTAAATATTGCCTGCTTAAGCTCTGCAAGATTCTCAAGTCTTGAATCGTCACCGGATGTTCTAAGCATCGCCTCATATCCACTGTCATTCATTATACCCTGCAAGAGATCTGTAAGCTTGAACATCTGAAATGACTGCTTATATCCATCAATCAGCTCAACGAACTCCTTAGCCTTAGAGCCTGCCACAAGCGGATTATCAAGATTGTCAACAAGCGCCTCGTAAAGCTTCATTCCATGCGCCTGCGCATACTGTTCCAAAAACTCCATGCGTTTTTTCCCGAAATTACGTCTCGGAACGTTAATTATCCTGCGAAATGACATATCATCCTCGAATATAAGCATTCTAAGATAACAAATGACGTCCTTGACTTCTCGACGATTGTAAAAAGAAACACCACTATATATGACATAAGGTATCTGCGCTTTAAGAAGAGCTTCTTCAATGCTCCTGGACACATGATGAGCCCTGTAAAGGATGGTACAGTCATTATATTTCCTGCCGCTCTCATATATCTTCCTTATCTGACTAATTATCCACTGTGCTTCCTGATCAGTTGTCTTTGAATGATTATATATAACCGGAACCTGTACTCCACGTGTAGCACGAAGATCCTTCTCAACCCTTTTCTTGTTCTTGGAAATGAGCGAGTTGGAGGCATTTAATATATTCTCCGATGACCTGTAATTCTGATCCATTATTATATCAGTACAGTCCGGATGAGCCACTTTGAAATTAAGAATATATTCTATATTAGCACCACGCCATGTATATATTGTCTGATCCGGATCACCAACAATAAAAAGATTCCCGTGATATGCCGAAATAATCTCCGCCATCTCATACTGTGTGGCAGATACATCCTGAAACTCATCTACCATAACATATTGAAGACGCTTCTGCCATTTATCCCTCTTCTCACGAAAATTTTCAAGTATATAGAACGTAAACGTAATTAGATCATCATAATCTAATGCAAAAGCCTTCTTCTGCTCATACAGATAGCCATAGAAAAGCACCTCTTCCTTCTTATCCGCAGTCAAAAACTTTGTCTTAAGCTCCTGTGTATTCATTTTAAGGATATAATTTATGTGCTCCATCCGACTCTTCTTAATTCCTATCATATCCATTGCCATGGAATAGGTTATCTCTCTTGAATCAAGATGTCCCTGCTCATACACATTGCGAAGAATCGCCTTCATATCCTCCTCGTCCATAACCAGAAAATTATTAGGATAATTCATAGTGTGAATATCCTCTCTTAGCAGCTGCACGCAAAAACCATGAAAGGTACATACCATGCCGGTGTCCTGATCACCTATCATGGTGCGTATTCTCTTCCTCATCTCATTAGCAGCTTTGTTGGTAAATGTCACGCACAATATATTCTCAGTAGCAATTCCCACATCATTGACCAGATAGACATAACGGTGCGTAAGCGCCTTAGTCTTACCGCTTCCCGCTCCTGCTATAACACGTACATATCCTTCTGTAGTGGTCACTGCCTTCTTCTGTTCTTCATTAAGACCTTCTAATGAATCTGTCACGTTTTTCTTCCTTCCTTATTCTCTGCAAATTGGGGTTTGTAGGGATGTTTTATTTTCGTTTTAGGTACGCCGTCTTTAGATATACTTCGGTATATTTTTGTGTCTTAATTGTCCGTATATAAGATTTTCTAAGTGTTCTGTACAAGCTATTCAATAATACGCGAACGGCTTTTATGCGACATCCATGTCGCATTACGCCTTGCGTGGCTTCCTTGCCACGCATCGCTAGAAATCTATCAGAACACTAAGAAAATCTAATACACTACCAAATGAGACAAAAAATATTACCAAAGTATATCAATTAACGGCTGTTTACTAAAGACGAAACGAATATAAAAACATCCCTTGTGGGGTGGCTGTCAAAATAGTTTGCTTGAATATATCGTATAATAATCAGCTTGCCTTTATGAACATTGCCCTGCCCTACGGCACGAGCTGTTTTGTATAAGTTTTCTATATACAGCACAATTATGATTGATTTTACCAATATAGTAGAATCGAAACTTTCAATAACTTATAGTATTGTGAAACGGCGAGCAGATGACAGATCATAATTGCGGAGGGCTTTGTGTGACGTCAGCACTTAATGAGTGCAAAGCACGAATTTAGTACTGCTACGTCGCACAACGCGAGTGCAAACGGGTCCCGAATGCAATTATGACTGTCACTGGAGCCGTTCACAATATCACAAGGTATAAAAGTTTCGACCACAACCTTTAACCAATCATAACTGTGCGTCCGTCATACAAACAGCTCGACAAAC
>CAMHMG010000239.1 GCA_946186175.1 uncultured Clostridia bacterium
GCATTAAAGAAACAGGGGTAAAGCGAATTCGTCTTCATGATCTGCGTCACAGCCACGCATCACTGCTGGTGGAACTTGGATTTCAGCCATTGGCAATAGCAGAGCGGCTGGGACATGAAAAGATAGAAACAACATTAAATACTTATTCACATTTATATCCGAATAAGCAGGCAGAACTGGCAGACAGATTAGAGCTGGAGAATGAGGAGGACGAGCTATGAGCGGAGTACACAAACACCCAACAATCAGCTTTCGTGTATCAGACAGAGAACGGGAGATGATTGAAGCAAGGATACTTGCAAGCGGTATGCAGAAAAAAGATTATTTTGTCCGCTCCTGTATTTATAACAGAATATGTGTTGTAGGCAAGAAAGAGGTCATATACCAGCTTGTGGAGGAATTACAGAATATGCAGACAAATATTTCTGAACTGGTAAAACAACTGGAACAGCAGGATGTAACACTTACCGCTGATGGTTTGGAAGATATGCGAAATGACTGTATGGATATGTTGCAGGCGATTATTTCAATGCTGGATGGTGCGAAGTATCTCTGGCAGGGAGTACAGACGGATAAAGAAAAAAGTCCTGACAGCGGCAACTGTTAGGACTTGCGGTAACAAAAGAAAACCTCTGTTACCTATGTGTTCACAACTAGAGTATAGCAGAGGTTCTTCTTAGGAGCAAATAAAAGATTTGATTATGGAGGACTTTTATGGAAGGACAAAAGGCAGAATTAAAGATGATACGGATGTCGGAGGTGGAATCACAGGAAGTGAAATGGCTGTGGTATCCGTTTATACCATACGGAAAGCTTACAATCATTCAGGGTGATCCGGGTGATGGAAAAACCACATTAGTGTTAAATATAGCAGCCAAGTTATCAAAGGGAGAATGCTTCGACAGTGATATGGATGTACAGGAGCCGGTAAATGTGATTTATCAGACAGCAGAGGATGGTCTGGCAGACACAGTAAAGCCAAGACTTGAACTTGCCGGAGCAGACTGTGAAAAGATACTGGTTATTGATGAAAGTGATAAATCACTGTCTATGGCAGATGAAAGGTTGGAAGAGGCACTTGCTAAGACAAGGGCAAAAGTATTGATATTAGATCCGATACAAGCTTATCTCGGTGGTGGTATGGATATGAACCGGGCAAATGAAGCAAGAGATATGACAAAGAAGCTGGGAGCATTAGCGGAGAAATATCAATGTGCAATTCTTCTTATCGGTCATATGAATAAAGCATCAGGTAATAAAGCGGCATATAGAGGTATGGGTTCTATTGACTTCTTTGCAGTAGCAAGGAGCGTGCTTCTGGTCGGCAGAATAGAGGGAGAACCTAATACAAGGGCAGTTGTTCAGATAAAGAATAATCTTGCGGCATTTGGGCATCCAAAGGCATTCACGTTATCGGAGACAGGCTTTCACTGGTTAGGAGATTATGAGATTACAGCAGATGAAGTGCTTGGAGGAATTGCACCAAAGGCGAACAAGTTGGAGCAGGCAAAGCAAATGCTGCGTGAACTGGCGGAAACATCTAATGCGGTGCAGAGCAATGAAGTTTTTGAAATGGCTAATGAACAGGGCATTTCAAAAAGGACATTGGAAAATGCCAAAAAGGAGCTTGGTATCCGGGCGAAGAAAATTAACAATTCATGGTATTGGGAGTTGGATAAGGTAAAGTCGGATTAAGGCAAGAACGCAACAATGCAGACTATATAGAAATTGCGGAGATGAACCTTGCAAGGTTGCAAAATCTATAGATAGTGCATTGTTGCGGACTTGATAGTAAGAGGAAAGGATTGATGGATTGATATGAAAAATGTACAGATTTCAGAAGAACTTTTCGTTGCGATAATGAGATATTTTATGCTGGAGCAGGTGGAAATGGCACCTCGGATAAAGCAAGGATTAGAAAAGAAGCTGGATGCAATGGTAATGAGAGAATTATATACAAAATATAAGACCGCACCAACGGAAGAAGAAAAGGAAAGGGCACGAAAGGAATATTTGGATAGGCGAGGTGTACTGGAGAGTTTTCGGTGGTAGTTTTTCCTAAACATATATAACGGCTGCGTGTCACGCTTCCGTTAGAATGGATAAGGAAAATATGGTATGGTTGACACAGTGGAGGCTTGCGTACACTGACTGCCGCAGGCAGAAAAGCTCCCGGCAGGGCGCAAAACCTGACTGGTCAGGTTGCATTTTTGATGCCGAAGGTGTCAAAAGTGCTTTTGCGTTACTTTCGGCGAAAGTAATAAAGCCTGCGCCGTATCCGGCGCTAATATGACAGATAAAAGGAAGGAGAAAAATGCCTATGGAAAGAACGATTAGTGGGATGGTAGGAAAAGGTTCCGTTAATCACAACACCCGAGCTTTTACAGCTAAAAATGTGGATAGTGATAGAAGTGGTGCTAATGTTCATTTTTGTAATGAAGATATAAAGCAGGTTTATCATAAATTGTTTGATGAAGCACTTGAACGATATAATGAAAAGCAAAAACGTAAGGATCGAGTGATTGATGATTATTATGAAAAAATTAGACAAGGCAAGCAGGAAAAACTTTTTCACGAAGTAATTTTTCAGATTGGAAATAAAGACGATATGAATGCCAAAAGTGAAGAAGGGCTTCTTGCTAAGAAAATATTAACAGAGTTTATGGATGAGTTTCAAGCACGAAATCCTAACCTGTATGTGTTTTCTGCTCACTTGCATATGGATGAGGAAACACCACATTTACACATTGATTTTGTACCATATATTACTGGTAGCAAGCGAGGATTGGATACAAGAGTATCGTTAAAATCTGCATTAGCTGCAGAGGGTTTTACAGGTGGCACGAGAGGTGCGACAGAGTGGAATCAATGGATTGCAGCAGAGAAGCGGGAATTGGCTATGGTGATGGAGCGACATGGTGTCAAATGGCTTCAAAAAGGTACACATGAAAAGCATTTATCGGTACTGAAATTTGAAAAGCAGGCGAGAGCTAAAGAAGTAGCAGAATTAGACAGTCAAAAGCAGGAAAAGACCACAGAGGTTGCTAAATTGAATCAGGCAGTATCCACTATGAAGCAGGAACTAATGACCACTACAATTAAGCAGGTAAGGGCTGAGGAGGCTGTTGAAAAAGCAAGAGAGGAAGGTATTGCTGTTCAAAGGGATAATGAAACATTAAGTGCAAGCAATCGACAATTGCGAGTGGAGAATACAAGCCTTGAAATAAAAAAGGTGGAACTACGGACGGATAATCGACACTTGGAACAGCAACAATGGCAATTGCGGACAGATAATAGCGAGTTGGAGATGAAACAGAGTGTTTTACAGTCCGAGAACCAACGATTGGAACAAGAACAGAATAAATTGCAAGAGGATAATGAAAAGCTGGAGCAGAAGCAAACTTCGTTACAATCGGATAATCAGGCATTAAAACAAATGCAGGATAAGCTACAGAAAGATAATGCCCAGCTTGAAATACAACAGGAGAAATTGAGAAGCAGAATTGATCAGATGGTGCAATCAGAGAAGTTGTTGCAACGTGATGTTCGAAAATATGATGAAGAACCTGAATGGCAACTTCCAGAGCCGGGAGCGTTTGCAAGTGCAAAGTCATTTCGGGATAAAGTAGCTTTGCCTCTTGTGAACAAATTGAAGGAACTGGTAAAAAGCTTGACAATCCAATGTGTTAGATTAAAAGAGGAAGTTCTTCAACTGCGAGATAAAGTTAAGCACCTCACAAGTGATGTAGAATTTTACAAAGGAAAAATTAGAGATATGTCTGTTAAAACAGAATTATTGCAGGAAAAAGCTGACGATCTGGAGCGTGTGAAACGATATGCCGGTGCGGAGCAAATTGATACTATTATCGGTAAGGTAAAGGAGAAGGAACTCATGGAGCATCAGGTAAGACAGAATCACAGGTCTTATGGAGCGAGATAAACGAAAGGATGGATTGATATGATGGATGATAACAGATTAGATAACATTGTAGAATGTGCCTATAACATGGATAACGGATATGTTGAGGTGTGGTATGTTGACGGGAATATGCTTCGAATAAAATGTGAGGAGGTTGAGGCTGCTCTGCGGACGACAGAGCAGTCGCTGGCGAAGCTACACAAATTGTTGGATAATAAGCCGATAGAGTATGTGGCAATGGCTTTATCCGGGGAAATGCAGGCATATTGTGATATTGAGGATGAAATGGTTAAGGGGATGTTTGGAACGATTGTGCAGGGGTATCTCAAGAAGGGATATAACCGGGCTACAGCGGAGATGATGGCAAGGGAGTTTTTTCGGTATGAGAGTTAGGAATGGTAAATTAAAGTGATAATTTTTAAAGCATATATTATTATATTAATAACTTTATTGTGAAATATGTAGATTTTAATCGAAATATGGACTATAATAAAAGAAATATATGAAGGAAGGGGAACATAATGAAAAAAGTAATCTATCTAAATGATTCTATTCATGGATTAATACCTTTATCAGAATATGAAAAAAGAATTATTTCAAGTGTTGGGTTTAATCGTTTGCATGATGTATATCAAAATTCGACAGTTTATTTAACTTTCCCAACAAATAGAACAAAACGTTTTGAACATTCTATAGGAACTATGAAATTATGTTCAGATATGTTTTT
>CAMHMG010000240.1 GCA_946186175.1 uncultured Clostridia bacterium
AAATAAGTTTCGAACAAAGACTATCATATATTCAAGCATAACTGTGCGTCCGTCAGACAAACAGCTCGACAAACCCGAATTTTTAAGTATGAAATAAAATTGGAGGAAAGAGAATAATGGGAAAAGCAACAGGTTTCATGGAATATAAGAGAGAGAATGGTCCGGTAGTGGCCGAGAAGGACAGAGTTAAGAATTTTGACGAGTTTCACGGTGTGCTGCCGAAACATGAGCAGTGTCTTCAGGCTGCAAGATGTATGGACTGCGGGGTACCCTTCTGTCAGGCGGGTGCCATGATAGCGGGAATGGCATCAGGATGTCCTCTTCATAATCTTGTACCGGAGATTAATGATCTGGTATATAGGGGTAACTATGGTGAGGCATATAAGAGACTGTCTATAACACACAGTTTTCCTGAGTTTACATCAAGAGTATGTCCGGCACTTTGTGAGGCGGCATGTACCTGCGGACTTCATCAGGAGGCAGTTTCAACAAAAGAGAATGAGAGAGCGGTAATTGAGTATGCATTTTCACATGACCTTGTCAAAGAGGAAACACCGAAGATTAGAACGGGTAAGAAGATTGCCGTTATCGGAAGTGGTCCGTCAGGTCTTGCTGCAGCACAGCTTCTCAACCGCAGAGGTCACGAGGTGACTGTATATGAGAGAAATGACAGGGTGGGCGGATTACTTCGCTATGGAATTCCTAACATGAAGCTTGATAAGCGTGTGATCGACAGACGAGTTGCTTTGATGGAAGACGCAGGAATTAAGTTTTTGACCGGAGTTAATGTTGGAAAGGATATAACCGCTAAGGAGTTGGAAAAAGAATATGACAGTATAATACTTGCCTGTGGTGCGTCTAACCCCAGAGATATCAAGGCAGAAGGAAGAGATGCAAAAGGGATAAGGTTTGCTGTTGACTTCTTATCAGAAGTAACAAAGACGTTACTGGACAGTGATTTTGAGAAGATTCCATTCAAGCTCTGTGAAGGTAAGGATGTTATCGTTATAGGTGGTGGTGATACCGGTAATGACTGTGTCGGAACAAGCATAAGACTTGGAGCTAAGTCAGTTACACAGCTTGAGATGATGCCTAAAGCACCTGATGAGAGAACAACTTCTAATCCATGGCCTGAATGGCCGAAGGTCTGTAAGACAGACTATGGTCAGGAGGAAGCAATATGGAAGTTTGGTCATGATCCGAGAATATATCAGACAACAGTTAAGGAGTTTGTCAAAGACGGAAAAGGTAACCTTAAGAGCGTTATTATAGTTTCACTTAAGGCAGAACAGGATAAGAAAACCGGACGAATGAATATGGTCCCTGTCGAGGGTTCAGAGAAAGAACTCCCATGTCAGTTAGTTCTCATTGCTGCAGGTTTCCTTGGAAGTGAAAAATATGTAACCGACAATTTCGGCGTTGAGCTTGACGGACGTACAAACGTTAAGACTGAGGCAGGTAAGTTTGCTTCTTCTAAGAAAAAGGTCTATGCAGTTGGTGATATGCATCGTGGACAGTCGCTTGTCGTTTGGGCAATAGCAGAAGGAAGAGCCTGTGCGAAAGAGGTTGATAAAGCTTTAATGGGTTATACGAACCTTTAATGCTATTATTTGAATACCTATTGAACATAGGTTAATGGACTGATGTAAAAACCTCTTAAGTAGATAAGGTTAAAACCTAAATCTACTTAGGAGGTTTTTATGTTGCATAGGGTATTTTCTTATTGAAAGAAAAAGTATCATTAGATATAATGGTTAACGTGTTATTACATAGTTAAAAATGTTATGTGAATATGATATGTGATAAAAGTGGTATTGACAATTTAAAGGGGTTTTGAATTTTATGAAATTAGATGAAATAAGAGAACCGCAAAAAAATAGTTTAAACCGTTTCCGGCTGTTGATATGCTTTGGTATATTGTTAGCCGGAGCAACTATAGGTGTTATTCAGAAGCTGCTGGATGCGGTAGCATTTAATGAACTTCCGGGAATCCTTCAGAGCTTAGATATAACTAATTATTTCGGACGTTTTGCGATATGGATCCTTATCGGTACGATATTATCTGTATATGCCAGAAGACCGCTTCATGCAGGAATCAATGTATTTCTGTTTTTTATCGGGATGCTGGCTGGTTATTATATCTATTGTAATTATGTGCTTCATTTCCTGCCAAAGACATACATGATGATGTGGATTGCCGTGGCATGTGTGTCACCGATTATGGCAATTGTATGTTGGTATGCAAAGGGTGAGGAAGTGCCGGCAATTATTATATCCGCTGTGATTCTTGGAGTGTTATTCTCACAGGCATTTCTTATAACACAGGGCTTTTATGTTACACATGCATTGGAGGTCATTACATGGATTGTGGGAGTATGCATACTCTATAGAAAACCAAAGGAATTTGTGATTGAAATGGTATTGTCTATTGTGGTTGCTTTTGTGTATCAGATGTTTATCCCATATTGGGGATAGTAGGCTGCTCATATTATAACAAAAGAATTGGAGATGAATCATACTTTGAAGACTATTCGTATAGCACCTGCGCATTTAATACCTTTAAGTTTTTTGATGATCATAATAATAGGTGCGGTAATACTATATCAGCCCTTTTGTTCAGCAGACGGATGCAGGACTGATCTTTTAACTGCACTTTTTACGGCAACAACTTCTGTGTGTGTTACCGGACTGGTGGTAGTTGATACATATGCGCATTGGAGCTTTTGGGGACAGCTTGTTATCATGTTATTGGCACAGCTTGGAGGTCTTGGAATTGTAACAGTGGTTTTTGGATTTATTATCCTGACCTCAAAGAACATTTCACTTGGAGACCGTATGTTATTAAAAGATGCTTTGAATATGAATGACAGCAGGCATTTATTAAGGTTTCTTAGAAGAGTTATTTGGGGAACGTTTATTGTAGAAGGAATTGGAGCATTATTCTATATGATAGACTTTATACCAAGACTTGGAGTGATGAAAGGAATATGGGCTTCCATATTTCAGGCTGTGTCTGCATTTTGTAATGCCGGAATGGATGTTGTGGGACCTGACAGTATGATAAGTTTAAGGACAAGTCCGCTGCTGATGATAGTTACCATGGTTCTGATCGTTCTTGGAGGACTTGGCTATGTTGTGTGGTTTGATATTTTAAGGGGAATTAAGCGTGGCTTTAAGAAACATTTTTCCCCTATTCAGATAGTTAAGAGACTGCCGGAACATACGAGATTAGTCATATTATTAACACTTGTCTTGATATTTGGAGGCATGGTGGTGTTCTTTATTCTGGAGTATAATAACACTGAAACTATGGGATTGATGAATACAGGTGACAAGATAATGAATTCTCTGTTTCAGTCTGTTACTCTTCGTACCGCAGGTTTTGTCTCTGTGCCGCAGGAAAAGCTTACAAGTGCGTCATGTGTTGCAGGCTGTATGCTTATGTTTATCGGAGGCTCTCCTGTAGGAACTGCAGGTGGTGTCAAGACTGTTACAATGTTTCTTGTTATTATGAATGCGCAGTCATATATTAGCGGACGAAGTGAAACGGTTGTATTTAAGAGGCGTATCTCAGAGGAATTGATGCGAAAGGCTTCAGCTATTATTGCGGTAAGTTTTCTGACGGTTTTTACTTTTACGATATTGCTGTTGCTTACGAATCCGATAAGTCTTGAGGATGCTCTATATGAAGTTGTAAGCGCATCGGCAACTGTGGGACTCTCAAGAGGGCTTACGCCTAATTTAAATGAGATAGGAAAAGTTATAATTATTTCTGCAATGTATCTTGGAAGAATCGGACCGATTTCAATGGCAATATTCTTTTCAAAGGATGCATCGGATAAGAATAAGGTACATTTTACAGATGGTAATTTTTATGTAGGTTAGGAGGAATAAATGAAACGTTCAATTGCAGTGTTAGGTCTTGGAAAATACGGAAGAAGTCTGGCTGAATGCCTGTATGATATGGGATCAGAGGTTTTGGTAGCGGATAAGAACGAAGATATAGTCAGGGAATTTTCAAACAAATCTACTGTGGCAGTATGTGCCGATCTGTCCAATGAGGATGAGATCCTTGCTCTGGATCTTAAAAATATGGACATTGTTATATCTGCTATGGGAAGAAATCTCTCCGCTAGTATTATGGCTGTTACTGTTGCAAAGGAACAGGGGGTTCCATTGGTTGTAGCTAAGACGTCCTCTGACAGAATGTCTTCAATCCTTAAAAAAGTCGGGGCAGATAAGATATTAGATCCTGAAGATGAGGGAGGAGTTCGTTCTGCACATATTCTCTCTTCAAGACTGATGGATTACATGGAGCTAGATGATAATTTCTGCCTGGCTGAAGTTCAGGCAAGGAAAAACTGGATTGGAAAGAATCTTATAGAATTGAATCTTCGCAAAAGCTATAACATGAACGTGGTAGCGATGAAGGAGAAGGGCGGATACTGGTCTTTTGCCGATCCACACGTCAAAGTGAAAGATAACAACATTTTCCTGGTTGCAATGGAGAAGAAGGATCTTAGAAAATGGAAATAGGTAAAACGTGTAAAACTGCAAAAGTTCTGTTGGGTTCAGTTGTTATTGCTGTTCTATCAATGGTAGTGCATT
>CAMHMG010000241.1 GCA_946186175.1 uncultured Clostridia bacterium
TCAATCGTGAAATCTCCATCAAAAGGTATATTGATCTGAGCAGGATAAAACAGTGTAAAATCAATAAGTTCATTGTTGACAGCAAGATGTTTTAATACAATGTCAGGGTAAACAGCTTCATTTTCTACAATATTATTGATGTCGGAATTATTCTCAGCCTGTTCCTTAAGCATTGTAAGAGCATCTTCTCTTGTTTCGGGAAGATCCTTAGCTACAATTGCCTCATCTATTACAGCGACCGGTTCTTCGGTTGTAGTTGCCTCTGTTGTCACCTCGTCTGTAGCTTTTCTGCTCTTTTCTTTGGCGTTTTTGATGAGACCACCGATGCCGGCAAATATCTTAACAATAATGAAGATAACAAGAATTACTGCTGCGATCAAAAGTGAGCATCTTATAATGGCCTGACGTCTGCGCTCTCTTCTTCTTTTTTCACGAAGCATACGTTTTCTTCTTTTCGCAGCCTTCTCGCGTTTCATATCCTCTATTTCTGCGGGTGTTAGCTCAGCGTTGATCGATTGTAACGCGCTATCGGTGCTTTCTGCAAAATTGTCATCAACATAACTCTGCTGTATATTAGACACCTGAGCGTCTTCGTTATATGTATATTCGTCTTCGTATTGAGGCGCCATGTTGTCATAATTCATATTGCCGTCATAGCCGGAATTGCTATCGTAATTCATATTGCCGCTATAGTCAGCATTGTTGTCGTAATTCATATTGCCGTTGTAACCAACGTTGTTATCGTAATTGATATTGTCATCATAGCCTGCATTATCATTGAAATTCCCATTGTTATCGTAGTTATCGCTATTATCAAAATTACCGTTATTATCGTATCCGTTCATGTTATCCCACCTATCGTCAGTATAATGTCGTCTATAATATACCACATTTTTGAAAAAAGACATAGTATATTTATAAAAAAAATGATAAGATTAGCTTATATGAGGTGGGAGGTAGTGGGATGAGTCTTAATGAAACACCGTCTGCAAACAGAATACATATAGCATTTTTTGGCAGAAGAAATGCAGGGAAATCCAGCCTGGTCAATGCTGTTACGAGCCAGCATTTGTCAATTGTATCAGAAGAAAAAGGTACGACAACCGATCCGGTTTTTAAGAGTATGGAGCTGCTTCCGCTTGGGCCGGTTCTGATAATTGATACTCCCGGTCTTGATGATGAAGGTGCACTAGGAGAGCTTCGTATAGAAAAGGCAATGCAGGTATTAGAGAAGACGGATATTGCAATATTGGTAATTGATATTACTGACAAAAATGAGAGTGACATGAGTATTGTTGAAAAATTTACCAAGAGAGAGATACCGTATATAATCGTATATAATAAATGTGATCTCATGGAAGAAAATGAGACAGAATCCCTTAAGACATCGTCAAATGAACATACGGTATATGTAAGCAGTGCTACGGGTGAGGGCGTTAATGAGCTTAAGGATAAACTTGCTAATCTGCTTAAAGATAAGACTCTTGAAAAAAAGATAGTTGCAGATCTGTTAAAACCGCTGGATATGGTTGTGCTGGTGGTGCCTATCGATTCTTCGGCTCCTAAAGGAAGACTGATTCTTCCGCAGCAGCAGGTGATAAGAGATATTCTGGATGTGGGAGCAATATCGGTTGTTGTTAAGGATACGGAGCTTTCTGATACATTAGAAAAATTGGGGAAAAAACCTAAGATGGTAATAACGGACAGCCAGGCTTTTAGAGAGGTTTCAAGGATTACACCGAAGGATGTATATCTGACATCATTTTCGATTTTAATGGCTAGATGGAAAGGATTCTTAAAAACTGCGGTCAAGGGCGCAGATGCACTTGATGGGATAACAAATGGTGATGAGATACTTATATCTGAGGGCTGCACACATCATCGCCAGTGTGAAGATATAGGGACAGTCAAGCTGCCTAAACTTATTAAGAAATATTCAGGCGCTGATCCTGTATTTACCTTCACCTCAGGAGGAGATTTTCCAAAGGATCTTTCAAAATTCAAGGTCATTCTTCAGTGCGGGGGCTGTATGCTTAATGAGAAAGCAGTAAGATACAGGATGAACTGCGCGGCCAGTCAGGGTATACCGTTTACCAATTACGGAACAGCCATTGCAAAGATGAATGGAATCTTAGAACGAAGTATAGAGGTTGTATCAGGAGAGATTTACGATTGAATTATAGAAAAGATTTGCCACATACGGATAAGTCTGATAAAATAATTAGAATTACTTGCTTATTGTATGATTACGTGATACTTAAGATGCTAACGGGAGGAAATACGGATGGAGACAATTGCTGATAAGAGCAGGGCGAAGGAGATAATTGAAAAATTACAGAGCATTATGGAAGGTGCTTCACCTGTGCCGCTGGCATCAGGTAAGGTGATGATATATAAGGATGAGGTACAGTCGTTATTGACGGAACTTTCAGCCCAGATCAATATGGAGATTAAGACTTATCATGAGGTGAATGACCGTAAAGGCAAGATCATCAATGAGGCTAAGAAGGAAGCGGAGCGCATAATATATCAGGCTGAGCATACCGCGAGCAGGATGCGTGTCAACAGAAGGACAACTAATGTGGATCCCGTTGATTTTTCTATGCTTTCACAGGAGGAGCTTGACGAACTTAACAATGCTAATGAGATATACGGAGCATCCCTCATTTATACCGATGAAATGTTGACAGAGGTTTCTAATCTTATTAATGATACATATCAAAATATTAAGAGTGATTATGAGATAATATTAAATGTTATGGAAGAAAAGCTTGCTACTCTTGCTGAGAACAGGAAGGAGCTTATGGAAGGACTTTCCGATATGGATGCTAAGGACAGAAGCCAGCAGATATTAGAGATTGGACAGCTTTTGTCTGATGAATTATTCAATGCAAGGATGAATGGCAGGAGAAATCCGGATATGTATGATGACGGCAGTATGCAGTTGTCATTAGATCTTAAGACTGAGCAGGAAATTCGTGCGCAGGAGGCAGAGGCGGCGGCCATAGAAGCCATGAATAATGCCAAACAGAAAGAATTAGAGGCAGAAGAAGCTAAGGCAAACGCAAAAGAAGCAGAGCTGGAACTTGCAAAGATGAAGGAAGAACGAGATAAATTAAGGGCAGAGATGTCCTTCCTAAAGTCATTGAAGGAGAAGGCTGCTTCAAAAACAGAAAAGATCGAAGGCTTGTCTGATACCGATGATGAGGAAGAGTACGAGATTGTATATGTTACTGAGGATGAATTAGAGGAAGGTGAAGAGTACGAGATTGAGTATGTGGATGATTATGATGAGGAGACTCGGTCCGGTACGGATGTAATAGAGGAAGATAATCCTAAGGAATCAGAAGAATCATGGAAGACTGATGAAAACAGTGACTTAACGGAAGCAGAAGAGATAGAAGATAATAAGCAAATAGAAGACAATAGCGAATTGGAAGAAAAGGTGGAATCGGAAGAGAAGATGGGATCAGAAGTTGATCAAGAACCGGAACATGAGAAAGAACCTGGTGCTGGAACTTCTACAGAGATGAATACAGAGCTTGAAAAGGCTGATATTGGTATCGGGACGGTTCCGATGAGTCCTCATTTTACGAAATCTGAGAAGATTGCGAGTGTTCCGTCTGAAAAGATCGTTAAGATGGCTAATGCAATAACTACTGATAAGAAGTATAGCGGATTGATAAGCAGGGCGGTTGCTGAGAGAGAAAAGAAAGAAGAGGAAGATGTTATAACAGTGGAAAAACCTGATTTTGAGATTACTGAGTTTTGATTAAGGAGTTGTACAGTATGGATTATAAGATATTTAAAAGAGCTGTTAATTATTATGAAACTGATAAAATGCAGGTGGTACATCATTCTAATTACATACGTTTTCTTGAGGAATGTCGTATGGATTTTTTGAAACAGATAGGATTCGATTATGATTTGTTAGAAGAGGCCGGGATTATGATTCCGGTCCTTTCTGTGAGTTGTAATTACAGAACACCGGCGCGTTTCGGTGAAGTGATCACAATTGTTCCAAAAGTGGAGAGGTTTCATGGGGTCAAATTTGATATGAGTTATAAGATATATAACGAGGATATGACAGTGCTGCATAATGATGCGACAAGTTCACACTGTTTTGTTGATTTTGACTTTAAGCCGGTAAGGATAGATAAATTAATGCCGGAATTATGCGAAATGTTTAAGGAAGTTGTTAAGATCGATTTAATTTAGGAATTATTGACAATGTAAAAAAATGTTAATTTATGCAAACTACATAAAAAATTTGTGAAATTCGACAAAAAAATTAATGATTCGTGCCAAAAAATCATGATTTCCTTGAAATAATTAACAAAAATTCAACTTTTTGTGCAAAAGTGCATAAATATTGTTTCATTTTTTAAATAATAATGTTATAATATACTACATATTCTTGCATAAAGGGGTGACATTATGATTAAGAAAGAAATGATTGCAATGCTTTTAGCAGGTGGACAAGGAAGCAGATTAGGTGTACTTACATCAAAACTTGCTAAGCCTGCTGTTGCTTTCGGCGGAAAGTATAAGATTATTGATTTCCCGCTTTCTAACTGCATCAATTCAGGAATTGATACGGTGGGAG
>CAMHMG010000242.1 GCA_946186175.1 uncultured Clostridia bacterium
CGTTAACAGGTCATACTTTTTATAGAGAATCTAATATAAGGAGGTATCTATGAAAAGGAATCTGTATTTTGCTTTATTTGCATTTTTAAGTGGAATTCTATCCTTAAGTGGGATTATTTTTTTTAAATATTTTTATCCTGAGAATTATGTTAAGGACGAATCGGGTAATTATATTAATATAACTGTATCTGAGAATACATCTACATTTCCGGTTAATAAATCAACTATTTTCAATGTTGAGTATGATTATCCGGAAGAAGGAAGATTGTTAAAAGAACAACTCAAATGTATTCCTGCTTTGATGGGCTGTGACAAAACCGGAGTAGAACGTTATCTCAAGGATTATATGGACAATTTAAGTAAAGAAGAGAAAGAAAAGGGATTGGTTTCCTACAAATTGATCTCTTATAATGGAAATGAGATAACCCTCAGAAAAACCTTTAGATCGCCAATTACTACAGGTTTTTATGCGAAATCATTTAACGGTCTGATTGTAATTCTTAAGGGTGATGAAAAGACTGTATATGAATATACACAAATATCGCTTTCTTCATTACCGGAAGATCTTAGGGCGGATATTCTAAAGGGTTATTATCTTGAAAATGAAGAGGAGTTATATAACTTTCTTGAAAGTTATACAAGTTGACAATAGGACGAGAATAATATGTATGATATTATAATTATAGGAGCAGGTGCTGCGGGGCTTGCGGCTGCCGTCGAAGCGATTTTTATAAAGCCTGATATAAGGATATTGATTCTTGAAAAAAACAGTAAAAGTGGAAGAAAGCTTTCAGCATCCGGCAATGGAAAGTGTAATCTGACTAACTCTTATTTTGCATCTGATTGTTATTTATCTAATAACACATTGTTTGTAGAAAACTTTATTGACAACAATTCGCCTTCTGAGGTCGTTTCTTTTTTTGAGAAATGTGGGATAATGGTATACGAAAAAGGTGGATATTACTATCCGTTATCAGATATGGCCAAACAGGTCACTTCCAAATTACTCAAAATATGCTCTATTAATGGTGTCACAATTGAGTATGATAAATGTGCGACTGATATCAAAGCAGTAGATGGCGGTAATAAATATATTGTGAAGAGCGATGACACACAATATGAATCAAGAATCGTTATTATAGCTGCAGGGAGCAGTTCATATCCGGGCTTAGGCGGCTCTGATTCAGGATATGATCTTATTAAAAGAATGAATATTGACATGACTCCTGTGTATCCTGTCTTGATACCTATATATGTTGATGATGATAAGCTTTCAATTGCTCAGGGAGTAAGAATTAGTGCAGACATCACTATTGATACCGGTGAAGATGTTATTTGCGAGAGAGGGCAGATTCAGATTAATAAAGATAACTTGTCAGGGATAGCTATAATGAATATTTCTTGCTATTTACCTGCTATGAAAAGAGGTATATACAAGGATTGTATTTCTGTTGATTATTGTCCATATATGTCGTGGGACGAACTCAAAGAATATATTATTAAACAATGCGACAATATTATTAATGACAATGTTATCAGTGCTTTAGAAGGGGTGTTTCCTAACAAATTTGCACGGTATTTACTTACAAAGCTTAATATTAATCCGAATACAGATACAAAAAAAATAACGGAAAAACAGATCAACAGATTAACTTCTAATATCAAGAGGATGAGGTATACACCTATTGAAAAGTTCGATAATGATAAGTCCCAAGCATCTCTTGGCGGAGTTGATCTGAATGAGATAGCTATGAATACATATGAATCAAAGAAGTATAAAGGCTTATATATTGTAGGTGAAATGCTTGATATTACAGGTAAATGCGGTGGCTATAATCTTACATTTGCATTTATATCCGGTATAAATGCTGCCTGTGATTCAGTTAAACATTTATAAGAAGGTAGTAATATATGATAGAAATACATAATATCAAATTGCCGATAGATAAAAATATTAATTTTTTGGAACAAACAATCGTTAAGAAATTGCATTTATCGAAAGTACCTGAATATACAATACTTAAAAGATCTATTGATGCTCGAAAGAAACCTGATATTTATTATATATATAAGATTGGCGTTACACTCAAAAACAGTAAATGCGAAGCGGCATTGGTCAAAAGAATTAACAAGAAAAATGTTATATTAACAAGGCCGGTTAAGTATAGTTTTATTGAAGAAGTGAAAGAAAAATTAACTACAGATAATAATGCAATTAACCTAAAGCATCATCCTTTGATTGTCGGAGCGGGACCTGCCGGTCTTTTCTGTGCATATATTCTTGCAAGCTGCGGATTACAACCTGTGATAGTTGAACGCGGGTTGATGGTCGAAGATAGAATTAATAAGGTGAATGATTTCTGGAATGGAAAAGGACTTGATCCTGAATGTAATGTTCAGTTCGGCGAAGGTGGGGCTGGAACATTTTCTGATGGAAAACTTAACACTCAGGTCAAAGATAAATATGGAAGGATCAGATTTGTTCTGGAGGAATTTGTGAAGCATGGCGCTGATCTATCAATATTATATGATAACAAGCCTCATATTGGTACAGATGTATTAACTAAAGTTGTTATTGGAATAAGAAAAGAAATTGAAGATCTCGGTGGTACTTTTTTATTTGATACAAAGCTTTCTGAAATTTGTATTGATAATATAGTAAACAGTTCAAATTTATGTGATAAGCTTCAAGATAATTCTAATTCAGCTTATCCCATTAACGAAAGAACAAGAAGAATTATGAAGGTCTTACTTACTCATAATGGGGCTGATACATGTGTTGAAACCGATAATCTTGTTCTAGCCATAGGACACAGTGCACGAGATACATTTTCTATGCTTTATGATAAAGAGGTTCCTTTATCTGCAAAAGATTTTGCGATGGGTGTACGTATTGAACATCCTGAAAGTGTTATAAGAAAAGCTATGTACGGTCAGGGAAAGGCGGCTTTAAAGATGCCGACTCCGCCCTATAAACTTACATATCAGACAAAATCAGGCAGAGGTGTATATTCTTTCTGTATGTGTCCCGGCGGTTATGTGGTCAATGCTTCTTCAGAGAACGGTTTCACTGCAGTAAATGGTATGAGCTATAGTGGAAGAAATGGAGAAAACTCTAATTCAGCACTTATTGTAACCGTTAAAAAAGAAGATTTTAACTCTGATTCACCACTTGCAGGTGTTGTATTACAAAGAAAGCTTGAAAAAGCTGTCTACGAACAGGGACAAGGCAGGATTGTAGTCCAGAGATTAGAAGATTTTAAAAAGGGGATACCTACTGACGATATTGGAACCATAAAGCCTCAGACTAAGGGTGAATATGTTTGTGGCAATGTGGCAAAATGTATTCCGGATTATATAAGTGATTCAATTATAGAAGCCATACCTTCTTTTGAAAAAGAAATTCCGGGATTTGATGATAATGATGCAATCATTTCAGGAGTTGAGAGCAGAACTTCATCGCCGGTAAGAATTATACGAGATAAGGATTATCAATCTATTAATATAGGTGGACTATATCCTTGTGGTGAAGGCGCCGGATATGCAGGTGGAATTATGTCGGCAGCTATGGATGGAATGAAAGTGGCGGAAGCAATTATACAGAAAGCGTTGAGGAATTAATTATGAATGAAGAAATGATCGCAAGGATTAATACATTATATCACAAATCAAAAGCTGAAGGTCTGACACCTGAGGAAAAAGAAGAGCAGCAGATGTTAAGAAAACAATATATTGAAGCTATTAAGAGTAACATGAGGACTACTCTTGATCATACCAGTATTAAGAATCAGGACGGCACCGTAACACCGCTTAAAATAATAAGAGCTAAGAATCTTGCGGTAAAACAGGACAAGAAAGAGATACGTAAACTAATAAACGAGAAGAGAAATGCTCTTAGTAAAGAAGAGGTTGTTAACAGATCAGAGGTTATATGTAAATATATAATTGATAGTGATCATTATAAGAATAGTGAGAATATATGTGTTTATGAAGCTTTTCGCAATGAAGTGAGTTGTGATACAATAATTAATAAGGCGTATAATGATAATAAACAGGTGTTCGTGCCTGTTGTTAATATGAATTCTAAAACAATGGAATTTTTTGAGATCAATTCCGAAACTAAATGGCGCGAAAATGAATATGGAATTAAAGAACCTGTTATTACAGACGATACAAATAAGCTGGATAATAGTTTGAATGCACTTATTATAATGCCCGGCATTGCATTTGATTCAAAGAAACACCGTATAGGGTATGGCGGAGGATATTATGATAAATTTCTGTCAAACAATAATAATCATGTGACAATTGCTTTATGCTACGATTTTCAAATAATTGATACGGATATCCCATATAATGAGCATGATATCAAGCCTGAATTTATTGCAACAGATAAGGGGATTCTGTAATCGGAGGATAATATGGTATTACAGATAACATTTTTAATTTTAATAATAATATCTATACTATGTATGATAGTTGCTTTCCGTGTCAAAAGACATAATAACGGATATATAATCATGTCTGCTTTGATCATGATCTCGGATATTGCATGCGTTGGCTTAAATATGTGTAAGGAATCTGTTGATGCAAGATTATTTCTT
>CAMHMG010000243.1 GCA_946186175.1 uncultured Clostridia bacterium
GGAAAGGCCACTTTTTCAGTTTCTATATAATTCATGTTTTTATCAGATATATTACCCAAAACATTTTCATCAGAATAAGGTCTTGAATTATTAAAACCATAATCTAACAATGTAGCGGCATCCTTATACCTTATATCCTTTGTTGATGAACCCATAACAACAGCTATTAAGGTAATTCCGTTTCTGACTGCCGTTGCGGACATAGAAAAACCGGCAGCAGATGTATATCCTGTTTTTAATCCATTTGCTCCCTTGTATTTTTTGAGAAATTTGTTTGTATTAGCAAGACCAAACTCAGAATCTCCCCTGGATGTATGATGAGTAATAGTATCCATCCATATAGAAGTATAATTAATTATATTGGGATGATTGAACAATAATTCCCTTGATAAAACAGCAATGTCACGCGCTGTCATCATATGTCCTTCAGCTTCGAGACCACAGGCATTTTCAAAATGTGTGCCTGTCATTCCAAGTGCTACTGCTTTCTCATTCATCATGTTGACAAAATCCGGTTCACTTCCGCCAATATGTTCAGCCATTGCAACTGCCGCATCATTAGCAGATGAAACAGCCATACATTTAAGTATATCATTGACGGTCTGTTGTTCTCCGACCTCAAGATAAACCTGACTTCCACCCATACTTGCTGCATGTTCGGAAACTGTTATTATATCATCTAACTTCATTTGACCGGAGTCAATTTTCTCAAATGCCAATAACATAGTCATAAGCTTAGTAACAGAAGCCGGACGTCTGGGGGTATCTGCATCTTTCTCATACAATACCTTGCCGCTTTCGGCTTCTATCAATATTACTGACGGTGATTTAATATCAAGTGTAGCGGACTCAGTACTACTCTCTTCGGCATTAACATTGACATTGCACAACGATATAATTAATGCACAGCAAAACGTAAATATAATTAAATGTTTTTTCAATTCAGATATTATCCATATTCTCTTTATATAATTTTATTACAAATATACGGTTAATATTCATTGAATTGTTAGCAGTAAAACAAAAATATATCGTAAAAAATACATTTTCGTACTCATCTTACATTAAATGCAAAATACTGCCTGAACTGTTACTATAATTCATTAATTGTCAATAACACCATACACTATAGGATTCTTTGTAATCTCTGTATCTGTTATCTTATAGGCACCAACAAATCTATTAAATGCTTCTTCAATTTTATCTAAGGAATTACCATATAGAACTGCAACCTTATCATCTGCTTCAAGCTTATCACCAAGGTGTTTATTAAGCTTAATTCCAACCGAGAGATCGATAACATCCTCCTTAGTCTGTCTTCCTCCTCCTAATATAAGAGATGTCATTCCAATCTCTTCATTGTTACACTCTGACAAATAATATGTTTTACCACCAGAAGCATCTCCATACTTTTCTATGAAATCTTTCCCTTTAATAACACGTTCATACTTGGTTTTTTCAAATTTATCAATATTATCAAGATATGAAGAGTCACCACCCTGTGCTTCAACAAATTCCTTCATTTTTTCAAAAGCCTTACCATTTTCAATCACTTCTTCAATTAACTCTTTAGCCTTTTCAATACTGTCTGCTTTACCGGATGCTAATAACATATAAGAAGCAAGGGTCTTAGATACCTCCATTAGACGAGTCTCTCCATGTCCTTTCAGACATTCTACAGCTTCAATCACCTCAAGTATGTTACCGACATTATTACCCAAAGGCTCATTCATATCTGTAATAACGGCTGTAACGTCACGTCCTGCAAGCCTGCCTATAGATACCATTTCTTTAGCAAGAGCTCTGGCATCATCAATATTCTTCATAAATGCACCTGAACCAACCTTAACATCAAGAACAATTGCATCGGCACCTGCAGCAAGTTTTTTGCTCATTATACTTGAAGCAATAAGTGATATATTATCTACAGTAGCTGTGACATCTCTTAATGCATATATCTTCTTATCTGCCGGAGCAAGATTAGCCGTCTGGCCAACTATAGCAAGATTTACTTTATTGACCTGTTCAATAAATGCTTCTTCAGATATTGAAGTCTGAAATCCCGGTATTCCTTCAAGCTTATCAATAGTTCCACCTGTATGCCCAAGTCCTCTGCCGCTCATCTTAGCAACCGGAACCCCAAGACAAGCAAGTATCGGACCAACTATAAGACTAGTCTTATCACCAACACCTCCTGTTGAATGTTTATCTACCTTTCTGCCATTAATACCCGAAAGATCAAGTCTGTCACCACTGTCAGCCATAGCCATTGTAAGATCAGTCGTCTCCCTGTCATTCATACCTCTAAAATATAATGCCATCAAAAATGCCGACATTTGATAATCAGGTATAGTACCATTAGTAAAACCATTCACAATATAGGTAATCTCATCCTTATCAAGAATGCCACCGTTTCTTTTTTTCATGATCAAATCGTATGTATTCATATATAATCCCTCCATAATATTATAAAACTTAAAATAACAAGTTGCAGCATTAATTCTTAGTTCTCGCAACTCTACAAACAGGCTGTGCAGTTATTTAATTATAGCACAGCCTGTATCTTAAACATACAAATCCTTATATTGTTATCATTATCCCATTGCATCTGACAGTGAAGGTGAGACAATACTTAGAAAGTTACTATCCTTCAACAATGTTCATTAATTGATTTGTAATATCGCCCATATCGGATGATATCTTTTTACTGTTTCGGGAAATCTCAACATTCGTATCTACAACATGCTCAATTTTGTGAATTTCATCAACAGCTCTATGAACCACTCCAACATTTTCTCTAACTAACATGGCTATTTCTTCAACATCTGAATCAACAGCACCTATTGCATTAACAACAGATTCAAATGCTTCAACTGTGGATTGGGAAATTCTTTGTCCATCTTCTACTGCTCTTATAGATTTCGTAATAAGGTCATTGGTCTCCTTAGCAGCCTGAGCACTACGAGTTGCAAGCTCACCAACCTGTGTAGCAACGACGGCAAACCCCTGTCCACTTTCACCAGCTCTTGCAGCCTCAATAGAAGCATTAAGTGCAAGCAGGTTTGTTTGTCCGGCAATTGAGTTGATCTCATCAATTATTTGTTCAATCTGAAGTGATATCTCACTAATTTTATTAATTGATTGTGTAAGAGTATCCATCTGTGACTGAGTTTCTTTAAGTTTATCAACAGCTCCACCGGTAGTTTCAGTTACCTTAACAGTTTCATCAGCACTAGAACTTAATTTTGTAGCAAGTTCATTAAGAACATTTTCAAGATCACAGACAGTTTTCTTCTGTTCTTCAGTACCGTCATAGATCTGATCTGCACCACTCATTGTAGCAGATGATACAGACTCAAGATTCTTACATACAGACTTGACATTCTTGATCATAGCAATGTTATTCTCCATATCCTTCTTCTGTTGATCAAGTAATTCCTCATTATGAATGCTGGCATCATTAATTGCTCTTACCATTGTATTGATACTGTCTGATAGTCTAACATATTCAGGACATCCCTCGACGTTAACATTAATATTAAAATTGCCCTCTGCTATAGAATGCATTGAATCATCTATAGTGTTAATTCCCGTAAGAATATGTTTATCTACAGTAGTATCTATTGCTTTGATAAGAATAACAAATATTATCAAAAGACTTATGAATAAAACTATCAACTGATTAGTTCTGGTTGAATAGAATTCTCTGTTTGGTAAAAATGTTCCGATTATATAATCATTATATGTATCAGAAACAAAATGTCCTCTAACTCCATCGATCTTGGCAGTACCCTTATTATCAGAATCATTTAACTTAAAGCCTGCCTCTTTTGCAGATGTTCCGATAAGTGCTGAATTGGGATGAGATAATATATTACCTGATTCCTTATCGATAGCATATACATAACCATTAGAACCAAAATCAAAATTATTAAGAACTGTATTAATATTAGTGCTTGCCAATGCCTCTTCTAAAATCTCAGGTCTGATACCAACCTGAACAAAACCCTTGGCATCTTTTCTGGCAACACCAATATATTGAACTATATTACCTTCTGCGGTATTCTCCTGTGGATCCTGAACCAATTCAATTGAAGGATCATCAATTATTACCATAAATGCACCTGACTGTTCACCACTTGCCATATCAAAATTAATATAAGCATCAACAGTACTATGAGTTATAATTCCATTACCGTCAATAACATGAAGCTCATTAACCATAAGTCTGTCACATATTTCATCAAGCTTTCCGGGAGTAGTCAAAACGTCGGGGTCAGCTGCAATAATATCAGCGAACGCTCTTGCTTTAGCGAGATTGTTCTCTCCAATATTATTGGTCAATCTTTCTATATCAGCTTCATTACTATCAAGTTTCTCTTTCACTCCTACCAACTTATCCATACTAAGTTTATAATTAGAATTATTAGTAATAAATGTCTGGATTATAAAAAGAATAACCATCGTTACACAAAGTGCAGCAATCATATAAGAAATCAGTCGTTTTGTAAACATCTCCTTCATATAAGAATATCCCTCCCGAATGTATTAAATGTATACATAATTACCCACACTAAGTTCATTCTTATATC
>CAMHMG010000244.1 GCA_946186175.1 uncultured Clostridia bacterium
GTATATGACAGAATGATGGATAATATACCTTACGAGGAGTGGGAACAATATATATTGCAGCTCTTTTACAGGTATGGTGTTTCGCCCTGTTCGAAGATAACAGAACTTGGATGCGGAACAGGCGTTATGACAAGGCTTTTGGCAGATGACGGCTTTTTTATGACAGGAATAGATTTGTCAGAGGAAATGCTTGCGGTTGCAAGAAAAAAAGATGCCAATAATCAGAGTTTGCAAGCTCTTAGAAAATCAAATCATATGGATGAACAGACTAAAGATGAGAAAACTTCGGGAATAGTATATGTGAATTCAGATATGCGAAATTTTCACATTGATGAAAAGCAGGATGCCGTAGTCAGTATATGTGACAGTATGAATTATCTTCTTGCAGAAGAAGCTTTGTATGAAACTATGGCTTCTGTACATGATAATCTCAAAGAAAACGGTGTTTTTATATTTGATATGAAAACTGAGTATTTTTTCAAGAAAGAACTTGATGGAGAAACATTTAAGGAGAACATGGGCAATTTCTCTTATGTATGGAGAAACAGATATGATGAGAACAAGCATATACATGAGTACAGGTTGTTGTTTGAAAGAATAGAGTCCGGCAAGGTCATTAAAGAAACGGAAGTTCACAGACAGAGAACATTTTCGGCAGGAGATATTAAGGAGGCTGCGTTAAAAGCCGGGTTTAGACATGGCGCGGCTTATGATGCATTTACTTTTGAAAAACCTAAGAAAAGCAGTGAGAGGATATATATTGTACTTAAGAAGGAATAAGACATGTGTGAGAATCTTTGCTGATATGGAGACGAGGTGTGGAATATGGTAATATCATGTGATGTGTGTTGTCATAAATGTAATCTTAAAAGTGGTCAGACAGGTATGTGCCTTGCAAGAATAGCTGATGGAGGGGTTACGCCTGTTAACTATGGTCATGTCACTTCCATTGCGCTTGATCCCATTGAAAAGAAACCTTTGTATCATTTTCATCCGGGAAGCAATATCATTTCTGTGGGGAGCTATGGCTGCAATCTGAAATGTCCGTTCTGTCAGAACAACAGCATATCCATGTCGGATAACAGCAGGGCATTTCCGGAGTATGAATATGTGTCGGCCGATGACCTTGTTGATATTGCAAAAAATTATGTTCCATATGGCAACATAGGGGTGGCATTTACTTATAATGAACCGCTTATCTGCTATGAATACGTGAGAGACGTATCAAAGAAGTTGAAGGAGAATGATCTGTGTTCAGTGGTAGTAACTAATGGTTGTTTCGACACATTCGTAGCGGATGAAATCGGACCTTATGTGGATGCGATGAATATAGACTTGAAAAGTTTCTCGTATGAGTATTACAGAAAGGTGCTCAAAGGAGATCTGAATACAGTGAAAGAATTCATAAGAACGGCGCTTAAGTATTGTCATGTGGAGCTGACGACACTTGTGGTGGCAGGAAATGCTGAGACGGCCAATGAGTATATGAGTGACGATCGGTGTCAAAAGGTGTCTGGCGAAAAAGAGACTGATGTAAACGTAAGTAGTGTGGGTTTATTAAGTGAAAATGTTACCATAGAGGATATGGAGAAAATTGCATCATGGATATCTTCGCTTGAAAAAGAGTACGGGAAGAATATTCCATATCACATTAGCAGATTTTTCCCAAGAAGCAGTTATGCCGACAGGAAGCCGACGGATCTTGAAACCATGAATCTGTTATATGAGACTGCTAAGAAGAATCTTAAGTATGTTTATCTGGGAAATTGTTGAGAATTTTACGAGAAATACTAACTAATTATTCGAAAATGAATGTCAACCTTATAAAAATAACGAGGTTGACATTTGCTTTCTCGTGATATATACTAATTAACGTTCATGGATAACTATGGTTTTTTAAACGGGTTAGGAGAGTTGTGGGATGGATGTAATCGGACTTGCAAAGGATATTGTTAATGGAAAAAGGTTAACCAGAGAAGATGACCTTGCATTTTTTGAAACGGTAGATCTTGATGAATTGTCAACAGGAGCGGATTATATAAGAAAGAATTTGTGTAACGATCACGTTGACCTGTGTACTATCATTAATGGACGCGCCGGAGGATGTAGCGAAAACTGCAAATTCTGTGCACAGTCTGCACATAGCAGCACAGGTTGTGACAGACATGGCATTGTTGATCCGGAAGAAGTGCTTGCAGATTGTAAGAAGAGAGAAGCAGCAGGAGTCCATGCATATTCAATCGTAACAGCCGGAAGGACAGTTGAGGGCGATGATCTGAAGACATTGGTGGATACCTACCATTTACTGCGTGAGAATTGTAACATGAGGTTGTGTGCATCTCATGGACTTGTAAGTCCTGATGCTATGAGACAGTTTCACGAGGCAGGAGTTACAATGTATCATGCCAACATAGAGACATCGAAAAGGAATTTTCCTAACATCTGTACCACCCATACATATGAGGATAAGATAAATGAGATAAGGATTGCCAAGGAGGCAGGTATGAGTGTGTGTTCGGGCGGTATCATTGGCATGGGAGAATCGTTTGACGATCGTATAGATATGGCGGTCTCACTGTCGGAGCTTATGGTTGAGTCGATTCCTATTAATGCATTGATTCCGGTTAAGGGTACTCCTTTTGCGGAGTTGCAGCCACTTACAGAGGATGAGATTATCCGTACTGTGGCAATGTTTCGTTATATCAATCCGACTGCCTATATTAGAATGGCAGCGGGAAGAAATTATTTTAAGGACGGCGGAAAGAGACTTTTTATGTCAGGTGTAAATGCAACAATAACCGGAGACATGCTGACCACTGTCGGTAACAATACTGAGCAGGATATTGAGATGCTTACGGGTATGGGATTTGAAATATAAAAATACGGGTTTGTCGAGCTGTTTGTCTGACGGACGCACAGTTATGATTGAAAGGTTTATAAGTAGTGTTCGAAACTTTTATACATTGTGATATTGTGAACGGGCTCCAGTAACCAGCCATAATTGCTTCGGGACCCGTTTGCACTCGCGTTGCATCATGTAACAGTACTAAACTCACGTATACTTACAGTATCCGTTCGTTACCAAGTAGGTGCATGACACTAGAACTCATTTCATTCGTTAAGTGTCATTGGAAGTACTGACATGAAGCAAAGCCCTTCGCAATTATTAGGCTGTTACTGCTCGCCGTTTCACAATACTATAAGCTGTTGAAAGTTTCGATTTTACTTTGGTCGATGTGATCAATCATATCTGTGCTGTATGTTAACAGATTAAACAAAACAGCTCTTGCCGTAGGGCAGGACAGCTGGCATAAAAGTTTGCGTGATGATATAACGTACTAACAAGCATACTTTTATGACCTCTGCCCTGTCCAACGAAGGACTAGTGAAACTCGGAACAAAGTATATTTCGTATAGCAGTTTGTCTGATTCAAATATTAAAAAAGCGAAGCGTATGGTAAAAAGTTTTTTTATATGACATTTGGGAGAAAAATAGTGTTTCTTAGTATCCCGTATATAATCAGCGGATGACGGACAAGGATGTCCGTCAGTCTCATTGGAGACAGGAAGTCGACTATGAGACTTGCCGCGTTCATATCGACAAACTAATCGGGATACTTAGAAACTCTTTTTTCGGACAATCAGTCATAGAAATAAAACTTTTTATCCAAGCGCACGCTTTAAAATAAATAAAACAGACAAACTGCTATGCGTAAAAAGTGTATAAGAGTTTCACGCACAAACCCAAATTTGGAAAGAATAGGAGAGAGATAATAATGGATACAATTCAAAAAGGACAAAGAATATCAACTAAGACTATGGCTTTGATAGCGGTTATGACAGCGGTAACATGTGTATTGGCGCCGCTTTCCATACCGATAGGACCGGTGCCGATATCACTTACCAATCTGGCAATCTATTTTGGATTGTATATTCTGGGAGTTAAGCAGGAAACATTAAGTTATATTGTGTATCTTCTGATAGGATTCGTTGGTCTTCCGGTATTTTCAGGATTTATGGGTGGAGCAGGCAAGCTCTTTGGACCTACAGGAGGATATCTTATCGGGTTTATTCCAATGGCGATTGTTGCCGGAATAATGATAGAAAGATTTGATGGAAAGATATTCACGAGCGTTGTAGGAATGATAATCGGTACAGCTATCTGTTATGCCTTTGGAACTATCTGGTTTTGTATTCAGGCAGATTATAAGCTGGTGCCTGCGCTTTCACTCTGTGTGATACCATTTCTTCCAGGAGATGCTATCAAAATTGCAATTGCGGCATTTGTGGGTCCGCAACTACAGAGGCAATTAAGAAAGATGCTTTAACTATAAAAGCTTGCTGAAAGTGCATCTTACAATCAAAAAGTGCATCTTGGCGGCAGAAATATTGTAAAAAGAAAAGGCTTCGTTTATAGTCGGATTAACATAGAAACCGGCGATAAACGAAGTTTTTTTAATTGTTTTCGAACACCGCTTGGACACATAAGAATTGAAAAAGACTATTTGTTAAGAAAGGGAGAATTTGATCATGGATAAAATTTATAAGAAAAATGAAGTCACCTTTGC
>CAMHMG010000245.1 GCA_946186175.1 uncultured Clostridia bacterium
GAAATAGAGATAATAAAAAGGGAGCTTTAATTGATTTTATAAGGGTTTTGTGGTATTATATATACAGACATAAGAGAAGAGGTAAGAGAGGGAAAGTGCATGGATTTAGAAATTAATATTGAAATTGATGAACTTACTGATTGTCTTATAGATAGAGAAACTCACGAAAAATATGATACAGAATGTAAATTGATTTCAACTCCAATAACTTCATCATTTGCTAAGGAATTAAAGAAAAATGGATGGAGTTTTGATTGGAGTATTCCACAAAAAGATGGATACGAAGTTTATTCTTTGAATATAGTGGAAGATGATGAAATACAAGGACTTATAGCATTAAAGCATATTACAAAAGATTTGTATACTCATGTAGCGCTTGTTGAATCTAATCCCATGAATAGGGGTCATGAAAAAGGAAAATATATTGGTACGGGTGGAAATTTATTTGCATTTGCATGTAAGTTAAGTTTTGATGTTGGCAATGAAGGATTTGTTCAATTTACTGCAAAAACTAGTTTGATTAACCATTACAAAACTACTTTGGGTGCGAAACAAATAGATGGGCAAAGGATGTATATTGATACAGATGCTGCATTAGAACTTGTAAATAGATATTTTTATGAGGAGGTGTGACAATGATGCTTGCTCAAGCCAAAACAACAAAAATTAATAAAAATAGTCCATTTTATTTCGGTGAAGAAATGTTGGATGGTAGACTTACTGCTGATTATGACAATTCTACTTTTCATTTAAGAGATGCAATAGCAGAATCAAAAAGACTTGGTAGAATACTTACTACCGAGGAAATGAATGCTTTTAAAACTTATTGAGAATAGAGCTTGATACTTTGAACACTTTCTTGAACACTTTTCGTGACGAAGTCCTCAAAGGCTCCTTTCTTCAATATTTCAATTTTTCAAAATGGTTCGATTCCGGTCGCCGGCATTGTCATTTGATCAAGCAAACTCTTATAGATCAAGGGTTTGCTGATTTTTTTGTTCTGAAATTCTTGGTACAAGCCTGGTGCAGCCTTATTTTATGCCTATTCCAGCGATTCTTCCATTAGAGTTAAAATGTCATCACAATATCTGACCACTTAAGAGCCTTAATTTCGCCGATTCTACAAGTAACATGGAAATCAAATTGTATAGCAAGGGAATAAGCTGTTTCGTGTTGAAAGGTTTTAAGAATGAGTAATGCATGTTGTTAGAAATGATGTGTAGTGATATAATAAAGATATGAAAGGAAGTGGGTATATCATGGAAGAAATAAAAGAATATTTATCTAATTTACAATCATATATGATTACAAGGAATAAAAAGTTAGAGAAACAAGGTTGATTCTACTGATAAAATCCCACAAGAAGAATAAAAAATGATATTGGTATTGCAGCAATAAAGAAAATGGAAGAAACTGCATTTCATTATCTTGAAAAGTTGTTGTAGATTGCTCCGTTAATAGTTGAAGGATTAGAAATGAGGTTGTTGTATGTTTGAATTTATATCAGATGGAAGCTATAAGGAAGATCTTGATTTTTACACAAATAATATAATCAAGGAGTATGGGGTATCATCAAAATCTTCTGAGCGAGAGATCATTTGTCTGGCTAATGACGGAAATGTGGTTGCAAAGAAGTTATATGCGGATATGCTTTTTTATAAAAAAATACATAGAAAAAACAATTACAGAGAGGCGTTTTCACTCTATATGAGCTCGGCAGATATTTCATATAAGGATGATGAGCTTATAGGTGGTGGGAGATCTTATCCTCTGTCTTTCTGGTATGTTGCATTTTATCTTGTCAATTACAGAAAGAATTCATTTCTTGAAAGATCGGAAGAGATTGAAGAAATTGAGAAGATGCCTTACAATATCAGACTTCTTACAGCCTTTAAGTTATCAGTGTCTGCATTGGAATATGAGAACATAAGCGGTGCAATCAATCTCATAGGCCGTATTCTGATGCTTGCAGGTGATCATGATATTTATAATGATGTGGCTGCAATATATAATAAAGCTGTTGAGGAATGTGATAATATAAGAAATCTGATTTCATCTTACAGTGAGGATTACGTTGATAGAAAAAAGATGTATCTGAGTACGGAAAAGGATTTGTTGCGTCTGGCTGAGGTGTTCTATGTGCTGGCTGCAAGAAGGGGTTATGTATTTGCATGTAACAGTCTTGCGGCGGGAAAAGCTGATGAGATCGTTGATATGTATAATACGCTTAAGAGCAAAGTTGATCAGGATAATACTAAGCAGCAAATATCCTCTGTGGGAAATGATGATATGAATAAGTTAGATGAGCTTGTAGCTGATTATATAAAATATCTTAAAATTGCCGCTGATAAGCTTGAACCTTATGCCGCTAACCGCTTGGGTCTTTTTTATATGACAGGAGAGGTTGCGGGCAAATCAGGGGAAATCCGTCTTAAGCAATACACAGACACGGCGCTTGCAAAAGATTATTTTCACAAGGCGATAGTATATCCGGATGTAAATTCTGCATGGGCATACTATAACCTTATGAAGTATTTCCCTAAAACCTTTTCAACCGATATCGCGCTTACCAATGAATATATGGATTACATAAAGGTTTTGAACAGAAAGGTTTATGATCTTGCAATGGACTTATAAATGAGGAGAACGCTATGGCAAAGGTAATCGAACTCAATTATTCCTCTACCAATACATATCTTATAGAAGGTAGTATAGGAACGATTTTATTTGATACCGGATGGGCGGGAACATTTACTTCTTTTTGCGGGTTGATGGGAAAGCTTTCAAGAAAGGTACAGGATATTGATTACATTTTGATATCTCATTTTCATCCGGATCATATGGGCATAGCTCAGGAGATTGCAAATCTTAAACCGGTTATTGTTGTTATGGAGGTGCAGCAACCATTTATTCATGCGTCAGATGATATATTTACAAAAGATAAGCAAACTACATTTTATCCGATAGAAGATGGTAAGGTCAAGGTAGTGGCGTGCAGGGAAAGCAGACAATTTCTGCAGAAGCTTGGCATAGCCGGAGAGATATTGCATACTCCGGGACATAGTGAAGACAGTATTACTTTATGTCTTGATGATGGAAAGATGTTTGTCGGTGATCTTAATCCGCTTTATGAGTTGGAGATGCACAGAGGAACAGAAATTGAGAGAAGCTGGAAAAAACTGCTTAAGCTTAAAGCCGATACAATATATTACGGGCATGCAAAGACAGCTGTTATTGCTCATAAAGAAGGAAAAGCAAAAGGACAGAAGAATACTCAATTACACACACTTGTAAGCAGGATAATTAAATACATTGATAAAGGATATCCGGTTGAGAAGATTGAGAAGAAAACGGGCGCAGACAGAATGTTTATCGAGGATGTCAACAGAATGTATCTTACACATCAGAATGTTGGGGTGCAGGGTATTCTTGACAGAATTGAGATAAAAGGTAAATAGAGTGTTTATAATAGTATGCTGAGAAGATTGGTACAGGCTCAAGAGAGTATAAACTGGTTACAATGAAATAAAGGATTATTATGCATAAAAGCATTTGTAGATATAATATATTTAAAGTAAATTAATTATGAATGAAGAGAGTTTTTGATATGAATGAAGAGGCTGTTATTAAGAAGGTATCCAGAGTAGGTATTATAGGTAATGTATTCCTGGCAACATTTAAGCTGTTGGCGGGGATATTCGGAAGATCAGGGGCGATGGTATCGGATGGACTTCACTCGTTATCTGATGTTTTTGCAACATTGATTGCTTATATCGGTGTGGTGCTTTCCAAACAGAAAGAGGATAAAGAACATCCATATGGACACGAAAGGATTGAGTGCGTTGCAGCATTGATCTTAGGACTTATTCTTGCCGGTACCGGAATTGCTGTCGGATACAGTGGGATACATAAACTGTATTATGAAAGAGAAACGTTGGAGATACCGACAGTGCTGCCTTTAATCGCTGCTGTAGTATCTATTATATCCAAAGAAGCAATGTTCTGGTATACTCTGTACTACGCAAAGAGACTTGACCTGGCTGCATTTAAGGCGGATGCATGGCATCATCGCTCGGATGCCATATCTTCAGTTGGTTCATTTGTCGGTATAGGTATGGCTATGATAGGATTTCCTGTTATGGACCCGATAGCCAGTTTGCTAATCTGTCTTTTGATAATCAAGGTTGCGTATGATATATGTAAGGACGCATTGGTCAAGATGCTAGATACATCTTGTGATACTGCATTAGAACATAAGCTTAGAAGCTATATTGAAGAGCAGCCGGGCGTTTTGAACATTGATCTACTGCGAACAAGACAGTTTGGAAATAAGATATATGTAGATCTTGAGATATGTGTTAAGAGGGATATTTCTTTGGTGGATGCCCATTCCATAGCTGAGAATGTGCACAGTGGGGTTGAGCAGAATTTTACTAATGTAAAGCATATAATGATACACGTTAATCCGGCGGAAGAGAAAGAAGAGTGATTATTGAATAGATCATTGGCAATTCATTGAAATTGACCCCTTGACAAATAATAGTCATTATATTATAATTGCAAAG
>CAMHMG010000246.1 GCA_946186175.1 uncultured Clostridia bacterium
CTGACCGTTGACCACAAGAGTATAAGGGATATTCTCATAGCGGAAGGTCAAAAACCACGCAGGAAACATTGCATAATGTGTATCTGTTATATTGTATTCCGGATTGCTTTTGAGAAGCTTGATATGTTTCGCGGAAATGGTTCTTTCAACTTGTTCGTTGAATAATTTTGCTGCTCTTTTGACTGCAAGGTAATCAAGTTGAGTATCCGTTATATCATAGCAATCTGAATAGAATCCCGACAGATATGCAAAAGAAAATTCCTTGATACCTTCGACATCATACGGTTCAAGACGTTGCGAAATCTCATCATTTAACTGAATTGACGCATCAAGTGGAAGCATTGAGAAGTCACATTCCGCTTCGCGATGAAAGTGAAATAAGAAATAAAGCTTTAACTCTTCAACTATTCCTTTTAGATATTGATCGTCGTAATAGTGCATGTCATAGAGCCAGAATGGAATATATATTCCTCTGACATGTTCGAGTTCAAAATTTTTGACGGATTTGGGCACATAGGAGCCACGTCCTAAACGATCGCTGATTAGCTCTATTGCACGCTCTTTAGTAACCGAAAATGGTATAATATACTCCGGCTTCTTTTGGTATGATATACGATTGAATACAACTGTTGGTTGACCACAGAAAGAACAGAAAGTCGAAGCCTCAACATCATTAATGGAAACTTCAGCTCCGCAGGAGTTACATGAGTAGATTTTGCATTCCATCATACCATCGTCGATAATGGTTTCCGATGAGGTTTTATCATCATTTATGTTGGCATTGTTATTTTCAGAGTCATCATCTAAATCTAAGGCGATGGCATCAGTGGAATCATCTAATTGTATAACCTTATAATTTTCTGCTTTTTCAGGGATATTATCTGTTAAAGAAGTATTGACCGTACTGTCAATCATAAAAAAATTATTTCGAAGTTCTCTTTCTCTGCGTGCTTGAAGTTCTTCGTCAAGTTCATATATTTCATATAATCTATCGCAAGCTTCGCACTTCATCTTCCCGCTTTCCGGATCATACATAAGACCGGCCCCGCATGACGGACAATCAACTATCATAGAGTAATTCCCTCCTAATAAATAGTATCGTTAAAAACTCCCATGATTTTATCATAACATCCGAAAAATGAAAATGCTTTATAGAGGATATTTCTGTATAGAACACAGGGTCAGGCATTATAGCCTGACCCTGTATTTTATCTTAGACATTTGTATGTATATATATCTTACATTTACTTCTTGAACTGACTTTCTTCGAAAAGTGAACGTTTATCGATTACACGAACTGCCTTACCCTCACTTCTTGGAACTGTCTTAGGTTCAACGAGATGAACGCCAACTACGATTCCAAGCATTGACTTAAGTGCTGACACAAGCTTCTTTTCTCTTGCAGCTTTATCTGCATCATCTGTAGGTGGATTATCAGGAAGCCATTCAACATCACAATCGATAGTGTCACTGTTGCCGACACGGTCAACGGTAAGCTGATAGTTGGCTTCATATCCCTTGTTCAAGAGAACTGTTTCTATCTGTGAAGGGAATACATTGACACCCTTAACTACCATCATATCATCACTTCTTCCAAGCGGTTTGCTCATACGGATATGAGTACGTCCGCAAGAACATTTCTCTCTGGAGAGTACGCAGATATCACGTGTTCTGTAACGCATTAGCGGGAATGCCTTCTTGGTTATACAGGTGAATACAAGTTCCCCCTTCTCACCTTCCGGAAGAACCTCACCGGTCTGAGGATTAATGATCTCTGCAATGAAATGATCTTCATTAACATGCATACCGCGCTGTTCTTCACACTCGAACGAAACACCGGGACCTGAAATCTCGGTAAGTCCGTATATATCATATGCTTTGATGCCGAGAGAGTCCTCAATATTATGACGCATCTCCTCAGTCCATGCTTCTGCACCGAAAATGCCTGCTTTAAGTTTTATCTGGTCTTTGACACCACGCTCAGCAATGCTCTCGCCTAAGAATGCCGCATAAGAAGGGGTACAGCAAAGGATTGTTGAGCCTAAGTCGGTCATAAATTGAATCTGTCTGTCTGTGTTTCCTGAAGACATAGGGATTGTGAGACATCCTAATTTGTGTGAGCCTCCATTTAACCCAGGACCACCTGTGAAAAGTCCGTAGCCGTAACTTACATGAACTACATCCTCTTCGCTTGCGCCGGCGGCTACTAATGCTCTGGCACAGCATGTGTCCCATATATCAATATCATCCTGTGTATAAAATGATACGACACGACGTCCTGTTGTTCCACTGGTTGATTGAATCCTTACACAGTCTTTAAGCGGTACACCCAAAAGACCATAAGGATACTGATCGCGAAGGTCATCCTTTGTAATAAAAGGTAGCTTATGTAAATCTTCTATGCCGTTGATGTCCTCAGGTTTGATGCCCGCTTCATCCATTCTTTCACGATAGAATGCGACATTGTCATATACGTGTTTGACTTGTTCCTTTAACCGGTCACTTTGGAGTTTTTTAATTTCCTCTACCGGCATGGTTTCGATTTCGGGATTGAAATAATTAGCCATGAGAGTTCTCCTTATCATATAATTATTATTTGTAATCTAATCAGAATAACGTAAAGATTATATCATTTTCTATAAATCATCACAATATTTTTTTTAAAATATTCATTAATCCCAAAATGAAGAAGTAAATCAAGGTTGAAAGCAGTGCTGATTGACAAATTCAAATCAGCATGGCAAAATGGAATAGTGAGACTAAAGGCGAAAGCTGAGAACAGCAGAGTCGTTTACTTTGATTATACAACTTGCAATAATCTGATATTGAAAACTTGGAGGATTGATCATGAATTGGAATGATGCGATTGAAGATTTGGAAGAGCGTAGGAAGAAGGCCCGCTTAGGTGGAGGGCAGACAGCGATAGATAAACAACATGAGAAGGGAAAACTAACGGCAAGAGAAAGACTTGATATACTGTTTGATGAGGGAACCTTTGTTGAGATCAATGATCTTGCCGAATCGAGAATTGATGATTTTGGGCTTGATAAGAAAAGGGTTCCGGGAGATGGTGTAATTACCGGATATGGCAAGATCAATGGAAGAACTGTATTTGCGTCTTCTGAGGACTTCACGGTTATCGGCGGAAGTCTTGGAGAATACCATTCCAGGAAGATTGTTCACATTCAGGATATGGCACTGAAAATGAAATGCCCGATCATAACTATCAATGACAGTGGTGGAGCGAGAATCGAAGAAGGAATAGATTCACTTAGCGGATATTCGGGAATATTTGAGAGGAATACGATTGCATCGGGCGTCATTCCGCAGATTGCCGTGATACTCGGACCTTGCTCAGGTGGTGCATGTTACTCGCCGGCAATATGTGATTATATTTTTGTAGTTGAAGATATAAGTAAGATGTTCATTACGGGTCCGCAGGTCGTAAAGACTGTTATAGGTGAAGAGCTTACTGCCGATGAACTGGGTGGCGCATTGACACATGCTGAGAAATCGGGTGTATCTCATTTTTATTATAAGAGTGAGAAGAATTGTCTTGGCGGAGTCAGAGAGTTACTCTCTTATCTTCCTGATAATAATCAGGCACCTCTTCCCATAAAGCCAGGCAAGGCGGTTAATCAGTGCAAGAGTCTTGTTAATCTTGTGCCTGACAATAAGAAGAAATCGTATGATGTTCATGAGGTGATCAATGCAATAATAGACCGGGAAAGCTTCTTTGAGGTGCAGAAGCACTGGGCTAAGAATGCAGTTGTGGGATTTGGAAGGATTGACGGTAATACCGTAGGTTTTGTCTGCAATCAGGCAAAGCATATGGGAGGTTCCTTAGATATCAATGCATCTGATAAGATAGCGAGATTTATAAGGTTCTGTGACTGTTTCAACATTCCGATAGTTTCTCTGGTGGATGTACCTGCATTTTTACCGGGTTCAGAGCAGGAGCATAACGGAATCATAAGACATGGTGCAAAGATACTGTTTGCCTATGCAGAGGCTACAGTGCCAAAGATAACACTCATAATGAGAAAGGCATATGGTGGAGCATACATTGCAATGAATTCTAAGCATATGGGAGCTGATATTGTATATGCATGGCCTATTGCGGAGATAGCTGTTATGGGTGCAGAAGGCGCCATTAATATAATCGGAAGAAAACAGATCAAGGAAGCAGAGGATCCGGAAGCTAAGAGAGCTGAACTTATAGAGAAGTACGAGGAGAAGTTCCTCAATCCTTATACTGCCGCAAGAAGGGGGTTCGTGGATGAGGTTATTCGTCCTGATGAAACACGCGATAAGATCGTGGCAGCGCTTGATGTACTTAAGACTAAGCAGATATCAAGACCTTATAAGAAACATGGGAATATGCCACTGTAAATTCGGGTTTGTCGAGCTGTTTGTATGATGGACGCACAGTTATGATTATTTATAGGTTATGGTCGAAACTTTTATACGTTTTCCTATTGTGAACGGCTCCAGTAACCAGCCATACTC
>CAMHMG010000247.1 GCA_946186175.1 uncultured Clostridia bacterium
ATTCTCCGCTTTCATCCTCAACAAATATAGTTGTGATATTATCATTATCCTCCGCCTGCCTGATAAGTTCACTCATAGCCTGTTTGATGGAAAGATTTTCCCTTATCACAATATAATTAGTTGTCATTCTGCTACCGATTTCATCCTCGTCAAATGAATCAATCAGACGAATTTCATTGCGCACTTCCGGCTCTAATGCATCAATTATTATACTTCTCTTTTCTTTTGTAAGCTCTTTAAGTACTTTTGATGCTGTATCTGCCTCTAGTTCCGACACTACCATTGATGCTTTTTTCACATCCATCTCATCGAGAAATACACCGGCCTCATCCTCATCAATATACTCAAATATAGAGGCAAGCATGGAAATATCACAAATACGATAAAACTTTTTTCTCTCTGAAATATTCAACATGGGTATAACCTGAGCAATATCATTCTCGTGATAATCCTCTAACTTGTTAAGCATTATCTTAGGAGAATCATTGCTTCTGATTATCGCCACAACCTCGGATTCATAATCCGGCTTTTCTGCAACAATATTATCTTCAGTTAAATTTGTATTGATTTCTTCCATTTCAGAATACCCTCCGTTTCATTGATTGAATTTTTTCAACAATGACGTAAGGGACGAAAGGGTAAAGAAACCCGCGCATGACAGGGCACGCACGGGCAAAAAGACACAAAATTATCAGAACATAAATTCATTATGTCTCTATAAAAACAGCAAACACTGTGGCATATGACCAGCCGGAATATTCACTGCATTATCACGATAATAAATGCGCCATCGCCCATCCGACCCATAACTGTCACTATTAGCCACTATGTTCACCTCCTTGATATTTAAGAATTAAACCAAGGTTAGTATACAACTGTATTTATTATTTTTCAAGTGCTGACTCCACAAATTTTTTGAATATCGGATGTGGACGGTTCGGTCTTGACTTAAACTCAGGATGGAACTGCACACCTAGATAAAATGGATGTTCTTTAACTTCAACAGTTTCAACAAGATGTCCATCCGGTGAAAGACCAGATATCACAAGTCCTTTTTCTGTAAGTACATCTCTATAATCATTATTAAACTCATATCTGTGTCTATGACGCTCATTTATATCCAGCTTACCATAGCACTTCTCCATAAGTGATCCCTCTGTGATATGACATGGATAACTTCCAAGACGAAGTGTGCCTCCCTTGTCAATGTTATCAGACTGACCAGGCATAAAATCAATAACCTTTGTATCTGATGCATCCTGAAACTCTCCGGAACATGCATCGGAAAGACCTGCAACATTTCTTGCATATTCGATAACCGCGATCTGCATACCAAGACAAATACCAAAGTATGGAATATTGTTTGTTCTTGCATAATTAGCAGCAAGTATCATTCCTTCAATACCTCTATCGCCAAAACCACCCGGAACAATTATTCCCTTAAGGTTCTTCAAGCGCTCATTTATATTATCTTCATTTAATTCCTCAGAATCAATCCACTCAATATTAACGTGTGCATTAAGCGCAAATCCCGAATGATTGAGAGCTTCCGCAACTGAAAGATATGCATCATGAAGCTGGACGTACTTTCCTACCAGTCCGATAGTCACATCACGATTTCTGCTTGCGATGTTAGTTACAAGGTTCTTCCACTCTGTAAGATCAGGTGCCGGAGCATCAATCTTAAGTTCACGGCAAACAACTTCCGATAAATGTGCGTCCTCAAGCATAAGTGGTGCCTGGTAAAGGTTAGGAAGAGTTCTGTTCTCGATAACACAATCCTCTTTAACATTACAGAACATTGATATCTTCTTAAATATTGATTCCTCTAAAGGCTCATCGCATCTAAGAACTATAATGTCAGGACTAACACCCATACCTCTAAGTTCTTTTACCGAATGCTGTGTCGGTTTTGACTTATGTTCATCTGAACCATGAAGATAGGGAACAAGTGTCACATGAATAAAAAGACTATTCTCTTTTCCAACCTCTAAAGAAATCTGCCTTACTGCTTCGATAAACGGCTGAGACTCAATATCACCGATTGTTCCACCAATCTCAGTTATAACTATGTCTGCGTCAGTCTCATTACCTACTCTATATACAAATTCCTTGATTTCATTTGTAATATGAGGAATAACCTGTACAGTAGAACCGAGATATTCTCCACGTCTCTCCTTATTAAGTACATTCCAATACACCTTACCTGATGTAAGATTTGAATATTTATTAAGGTCTTCATCAATGAATCTCTCGTAATGTCCAAGATCAAGATCAGTCTCTGCTCCATCCTCTGTAACATAAACCTCTCCATGCTGATATGGGCTCATTGTTCCGGGATCAACATTAATATATGGATCTAATTTCTGAGCAGCAACTTTAAGACCTCTAGCCTTAAGAAGGCGTCCTAAAGACGCGGCAGTAATTCCTTTTCCGAGTCCTGATACAACTCCACCTGTAACGAAAATATACTTTGTCATAATATTCCTCCTAAAATTCTATTCTATCCTCAAATCTGTGTTTGTACGCGAAACTCTTTTAGGTTTTGTACGCATAGCAGTTTGTCTGATTTAGTTTTTATAAATGCGTGCGCTTGGATAAAAAGTTTTATTTCTATGACTGTTTGTCCGAAAAAAGAGTTTCTAAGTATCCTGTACAATATATTCAACAATACGCGAACGGCTTATATGCGACATCCTTGTCGCATTAAGCCTTGTTCGGCATCCTTGCCTTACATCGCTGTTTATTATCAGGATACTAAGAAACACTATTTTTTCTCCCAAATGTCATATAAAAAAACTTTTTACCATTCGCTTCGCATATTTATTAAATTGAATCAGACAAACTGACTATGCGAAATCTACGTTTTCGAGAGTTTCGCTAGTCCTTACTTGGACGGAGCAGGGATCATAGAAGTAAGCTGGTTGGTATGATGTAGCCACTAGCTAACTTTTATGCTAACCACCCGACAAGGAATGTTTTATTTTACTTTCGTCTTTAATACACAGCCGTCACTCGATATATTATGGTATGTTTTTTGTCGCCATTTGGTAGTGGATTAGAGTTTCTTAGTATTCCGATAAATATAAAGCGATGTGAGGCATGGATGCCGAACAAGGCGCGATGCGACAAGGAAGTCGCATGTAGCCGTTCGCGTATTATAGAAAAACGTATACGGAATACTTAGAAACTCTTATCCATGGACAATCAAGACATAAAAATATACCATAATATATCGTAATACGGCGTTCGTAAAAGAAAATAAAACATCCCTACAAACCCCAATTTGAAAGGTAGTAAATATGAACAACAACCCAAATTATCAATTTAATCCCAAAGACAAAACCGAAATCGGACTAGAAGATATGTGTGATAATCCATACGGATACAATATTCACCTCCTAAATATAATTGGTGAAATCGAAGGACATGAGAGTCTTGGACCGAATACAAAAACCACCAAATATGAGCATATACTTCCACAACTTGCAAGAGTAGAAGAAAGTAAATCTATTGACGGTGTGATTGTATTATTGAATACTGTGGGTGGAGATGTAGAAGCAGGACTTGCAATAGCTGAGATGATCGCATCAATATCAAAACCTGTAGTTACATTATTATTAGGTGGTGGGCATTCCATTGGTGTGCCGCTTTCTGTATGCGGTGATCACTCATTTATTGTTCCAACGGCAACAATTGTTGTTCATCCAATAAGAATCAACGGAACAGTGTTAGGCGTAAAACATAATTATGAATATATAGATAAAATGCAGGATAGAATTCTTTCATTTACCTATAATCATTCCAACGTCAGTATGGATAAATTAAAACAGTTGATGTTTAATACCTCTCAGCTTGCAAAGGATGTAGGAACGGTACTTGTCGGCTTAGAAGCTGTTGAATACGGAATTATCGACGAGGTTGGAGGTATAGGAGATGCATTTTCTTTTCTTTATCGCTTGATTAATGAGAAAAAAAATAGTAATATATAGACAATTGTGGTTTCTTATATATTTAACTACAAAATATAGTTGTTTAGTATAACTAATAAAAAATACTTCCTGACATGATAAAGGTTCAGGAGTAAGGGAGGTAATAATTTGGCTAAAGCTGGTCAGGCAACTAAGCAGAATGGTTCTAAATCAGGTTCCTCTGCAAAGTCAAGTAAACCAAGAGATAATAAATCAAATAAAACAACTTCCGGAAAGAATAATATTAATAAAACAAAAGCAAATACAAAAGCAAATGTTATAGTTGAAGATGATGAAGAAGAAATATCTTTGCGCGGCGAAATTACTGTTTGGATAATCGGTGCGATAATGCTGATACTTGAACTTGCAAATTTCGGATTATGCGGTGGTGTTACAAAGATATGTGATGTGTTTTTCGGTGTTTTCGGTACAATACAGTTTGTTGTGCCCGCAGCGATAATGTTTTCTGCATTCTTTTTGTATGTTAATGAATTTCATCCGAGAGCTGTTCATAAAGTCATATTCG
>CAMHMG010000248.1 GCA_946186175.1 uncultured Clostridia bacterium
ATCAAAATGTATTTACATATTTGCGAAACTCATCTTTTAAAATTAACGCATTGTACATAGCAGAATAATACAAAAAAGAGTTTCGCAAATACTTAATGCATTAATCAATCCAACTTATATTCAAGTGCAAGGTGTTTCTGATTAGACTTGATAAGATAAGCTACTACAACCGCAAAGAGAATAACGAATACAAGTCCACCCGCAAAACCGGCGCCAACAGCACCTGTTGTTATAAGTGTTCCAATCTGATATACAAGGAAACCTACAATGAATCCGGTTGAAAGCTGAAGTGCGATCGCACCCCACAGCCACTTAGCTGATTTCATCTCTGAATTCATAGCACCGAGTGCCGCAAAACAAGGTGGTGTGTATAAGTTAAACATAAGATATGCAAGCGCTGCAACCTTGGTGATTCCCATAACAGCAGCAACCGCATTACCTTCACCAATAAGCTCAAGCTCATCAGGATCTACAAGATTAGTTATCGCATATACAGTAGCAATCGTACCTACTACATTCTCCTTTGCTATAAAGCCGGTAATCGCTGCGGCCGCAAGCTGCCAAGCCGCAACACCGACAATAGGAACTAGGATATAAGAAAATGGTCCTGCAACGCTTGCGAGGATTGAAGTATCTTCCATACCTTCCTCGACAGCCTCGAATTGCCAGTTAAATGCCTGCATTATCTGAACTACTGTGTTACATACAAGAATAACCGTTCCTGCTTTAACAATATATGCCTTACCTCTCTCAAGCATTGACTTGAATGCAAACATAAGACTTGGTGCCTTATATTCAGGAAGCTCAATGATGAAGAAGGATTTTCTATATCTCATACCAGTGATAGCTTTAATAAGTAATGCTCCAAGAAGTACAAGAACAATACCTAACAAATAACATACAAAACTTACCCACTTTGATTCTGGGAAAAATGCTCCCGCAAAAAGTGCTATAACAGGAAGCTTAGCTCCACATGGCATAAATGTCGCAAGCATCGCTGTCGAACGTCTTTCTCTCTCATTACGGATCGTACGGCATGACATGATAGCAGGTATTCCGCAACCTGTACCGATGATCATAGGAATTACTGATTTACCCGAAAGACCAACTCTTTTGAATATAGGATCGAGCACAACGGTTGCTCTTGACATGTAACCGCAATCCTCCAAAAGAGCAATGAGGAAATACATTACCATAACGAGCGGAAGGAATCCCACAACAGCTCCTACACCACCGATTATACCATCAACCAAAAGTGCATACAATAACGGGTTGGCATCTGCCATCTTATCACCGACCCAGCCCTGGAAGGATTCGATCCATCCAACCAATATATCAGCAAGCCATGTACCGACTGTAGTCTGTGAAACATAGAATACAACCCACATAATAGCTGCAAATATTATTATACCCAGAACAGGATGTGTTATGACTTTGTCAATCGCATCTCCAGCATTCTTATCCTTTGTAAGAACCTTACGTTTTTCAACTTCACTGACAAGTGCATTCACATATTCAAATCTCTTTCTGTCAGCAGCTTCAACCGCTGACTTATCAGTAAGATCAATATCGCCCTGAATATACGGAGCCTTCTGTCCACGTCCTTCAAGCTCAGCAGCAGCTCTGACAGCATCCTTGATACCATTTTCCTGAGTAGATACAGTCTTGATCACCGGACATCCAAGTTTCTCTGAAAGCTTCTTCTCATCAATGGTGTTACCCTTCTTATCATTGATATCACTCTTATTAAGAGCAACCACAACCGGGATTCCGAGTTCAAGAAGTTGTGTTGTAAAGAACAAGCTTCTGCTTAAGTTAGTTGCATCCACAATATTAATTATTGCATCGGGATGTTCATTCTTAACATATCCGCTTGTAATACTCTCCTCAGATGTAAATGGCGACATGGAATAAGCACCCGGAAGATCAACAGCGATAAGCTCTTTGCCCGTATCATTATATTGCTTCTTAATCGGGCTCTCCTTTTTGTCTACGGTAACACCTGCCCAGTTACCGATTTTTTCATTACGTCCTGTCAACGCGTTGTACATAGTAGTCTTACCACTATTAGGATTACCTGTTAACGCAATTCTCATAACGATTCCTCCTTACTTGTTGTTGATATTTAAATAATAAATATAATTAACTGCAGCATACGGTCACCAAAACCTTATATACAGTTACTTTCTTAAATATTGAGCGACTTTTTTGTTAGCCTTTGCTAACACATGTGCAAAAAAGATGTTGCCCGAAAATCATATAGCAGACAACCATCTTAAAACAAATATCTAACTTCAATTCCAGAACGCTTCTAACGTTTCACTTAAAGGGGAGATATCTCCTTCCGGTTATATCTCTATCGATGCCGCAAGTTCCGGATCGATATTATACCTAGCATCCTTAATCGATACCACGAGATTCTTTCTCTTGTCGACAACGGTTATTGTCTCACCGCTATAACAGCCAAGTGAAAAGAGAAAGCTTTCCATCTCTTCGTCACCACCGGTTTCAACCGCCTTGATAATATATTCCTTTCCAAGTTCCGCTTCATTAAGTGTCATAGCTAACCCTTTCCTTTGCATATATACCAATATTTATTACTATTAATAGTTAGATTATGCTAACTATAATTAGTATAATTATATCGATTTAAAAAGTCAATAACAATATTACACAATAATAATATTATTTTTATAAGATTTTCATATATTTTTGCAGATTTCCCGGAAAATTAAGTTGAATGCAATTCAATAATGTGGTAAATTATCTTTATAAGATGAGGATAAAGGAGGCTATTCCTATGGCTTTACAAGAATCCGGAGAGATGTATATAGAGGCTATATATGTCCTTTCTTTGAAATCAAGCGCAGTACGTGGAATTGATATCGGAGATTACTTAGGATATTCAAAACCCTCAGTCAGTCGTGCTTTGGGATTATTACGTAATGAAGGACTTGTCAAGAAAGACTCCGAAGGTTATATCAAGCTTACAGAAGCCGGCAACATACTGGCAAAACGAATATATGAGAGGCATACGGTTCTTTCACAGATGTTTATTAATCTAGGAGTAGACGAAGAAACAGCCACCGAAGATGCCTGCCGTGTCGAACATTATATAAGCGACAAGACCTTTGAAGCAATCAAGGCTCATATGAAGAAGTACGGTTCGTGAAAAACGGGAGACAGAGTACGATTCTCTGTCTCCCTTCTAACATCATCTTATCTGTCCAACAGATTAGTCATCGACTTCAAACTGATAGCAATCGTTGAACCATTGTGTAATAACGCCGTGAGTGTCGGCTGAAACAAGCCAAGTGCACCCATCAGTATCAGGAAGCTGTTAAATGATACTATTTTCAAATAATTTCCCTTTGTCCTGTTAACAAGTGCTGTACTTAATCTACGTAACGTGATAAGTGCTCTAATATTGTTTTCAGATATCATTATATCTGCCACTTCTCTTGCAATAGCCGCACCGCTGTTAATAGCGATTCCCACATCTGCTTTAGAAAGAGCCGGTGAATCATTAACACCATCGCCGATCATAATACATTTTCTTCCCGCTGCCTGCTCTTTCTCTATATATGCTGCTTTATCCTCCGGAAGCACCTGTGCCTTATAATCATCAACTCCAAGTTCTTTTGCAACTCTTTTTGCAACGCGGCTGCTGTCTCCGGTAAGCATTACAACCTTAAGCCCTAAGCTTTTCAATTCACGAATGACCTCTCCAGCCTCGCTCTTTACCGGATCTTCTATCATTAGTACTGCCTTCACACGACCTGCAATCGCAAGATACAGATGCGAATACTCATCAGAAAGATTGTTGAATTTCTCCATATCTTTCTCGTCTATTACACAGCCCTCATCCTCAATGACAAAATGATAGCTTCCTATAACAACCTTTTCACCGTCAATAGTACTTGCAATTCCATGTGCAACCACATACTCGACCTTAGTATGTTTTTCCTCATGAACAAGACCTTTAAGCGCTGCAGCCTTAACTACCGCATTCGCCATACTGTGAGGGTAATGCTCTTCAAGACACGCAGCAAGTCTTAGTGACTCATCCTTATCAGCTCCGTCAAATACCACTATATCCTTAACTTCAGGACACGCATATGTAATAGTGCCTGTCTTATCCAAAACTATAGTATCTGCATTTGCCATCGCCTCAAGATACTTACCGCCTTTTATCAAAATGTGATTCTGTCCGGCCTCTCTCATTGCAGAAAGAACAGCTATAGGCATTGACAGCTTAAGCGCACAACAAAAATCAACCATCAGAATAGATGTTGCCCTATTCACATCCCGCGTTAACAGATATGTGAGCAGGGTTGCGCCAAATGTATATGGCACAAGCCTGTCAGCCATTTTGAAGGCTCTCTCCTCTGTATCTGATTTCAGTTTTTCAGACTCTTCGATCATTTTTGTAATCCGATCATATTGTCC
>CAMHMG010000249.1 GCA_946186175.1 uncultured Clostridia bacterium
GTTTTTGACCTTCCGCTATGAGAATATCCCTTATACTCTTGTGGTCAACGGTCAGACAGAGAAAATAATTGGTGGAATTCCCTATGATAGATATAAAGTATCCTCTGATTTTACCAAGTTAGCTGTCATCATTACTATAATAGCTACTTTCTTTTCATACTTTCTTATCACTAATCCTAGTGATTCTGCCAATAAAATGCTCCTCTGGTTGATTTTGATGAGCGGATATGCATTAATTGACGGAATACGGAATCTTAAAAATATTAAAAAGATCACAAAACTAACTGCTCTATCAGAAACAGTTCATTATGTTAAAGATAGAAATAATCGGTAATTTCAGCAAATACGTTAATATAACAATATAATCTTTCATTTAAACACAGAACCCATAAAACAGGAGGAAATAATATGTTTATAAAAGCATTACTATCAGGAATATTCATCGGATGTTCTGTAAGCTTTTGTATAATCACAAATAAACTATCTGAGTCAAATGAATATGGTAACTACTCAGGGGGATTTCGCAGTTATGCTGAATTAGATACCATTATAGAAGAGGAAAGTATCATTCCTTTTTCCTTATTTCGCCGACAGGCCCGAAAGAAACAACCCTAGAAGCAACTCATGGATTTTTCATTTTCATTTACCCTTAATTATGGTACAATTATAACAGTTTTAATGGTATTGTTTACTTATTAAGGGAGGATTACACTATGATAATAGATTGTCCTGCATGTGGTGCCGGTCTTATGTTTGACCCGGAAAGTGGGAAGATGAAATGCGAAGCCTGCGAAAGCACATTTGAGCCATATGAACTTGAGGATGATTTTGAGAAACGCGGTCAGAAGGAATTACAACATGAAGAGAAGAAAAACACCGGAAGCTCATCCGGTCTTAAGTTGGCAGGCGGTGCTATAGGGGCTGCTGTTGAACAGGCTGTAGAGCAAACCACACCGGTAAGACCGACATTTAATCCGGAGCCTGTTTTTAATCCCGAGAGTGATTTTGACCATCCGGTATACGATCATGCAAATATATATTCTCAGGAAGATTATAATGTAACTGATGATAACGAGGAGACGATGGAGTGTAATATCTACACCTGTACCTCCTGTGGCGCAGAGGTTGCCATTAACGACGTCGAGGCATCTACATTCTGCTCTTTCTGCGGTCAGCCCACAGTTGTATTTAACCGTGTTGCTTCCCAGAAGAAACCGAAATACATAATACCATTCTCAGTGACTAAGGAACGAGCCATATCCGTTATAAGACAGCGTCTTAACAAGGGCTTTTATGTTCCTGAAGATATTAAGAATTTTGAAATTGAGAGAGTACGTGGAATCTATATTCCCTTCTGGCTCTATGATATATATTACCATGATTCCCAGTATCTTAAAGGCACCGTGGGAAGTGGCAAGAACTCTCATACCTATTACTATTATCGTGAGGCGGATTGTAATTTTACAAAGCTTACCTTAGATGCTTCTAAGCAATTAAATGACGAGACTTCACAGAGACTGGAGCCCTACGAAACAAAAGACATTAAGGAATTTTCCTTAGAATACCTCTCAGGATTTTACGCTGACACATATGATGTCAATACCTCTCAGTTAGATGGTCTTGCCTTATCAAGAGCACGTAATCTGTTTCAGGAAGCAGTCAATAATACTGTTAATGCCCATGATATACGTGTTCTAAAAAATAACCCTGATTTTAAGATTATCAAGACTGAATATGCTATGTTTCCGGCGTGGTTTCTGACTTTTCGATACGAGAACATTCCTTATACTCTTCTCGTTAATGGACAGACTGAAAAAATAATTGGCGGTATCCCGTATGACAGAGCCAAAGTCACCACTTCATTCGCCATTATAGCAGCGATAATCTCTGTATTCATAACAATGATCTTATATGTTATGCTTCAGGATCCGGATGAAGACACTATGAAAATGATAATGACTTTTGTCTTTTTCGGAATAACCGGTTTGGGTATCGGACTAAATAATCTTAAAAAGGTTAAGGAGAGCATGGCTTTAACCAGCCTGTCATCCACTAACAATTATGTCAAGAATCGCGGAAAATAAGGAGGTTGATCATGTTATTTATTGCAATCATTTTAGCTGTGTTTTTCGGATGTTCAATAAGCCTTTTAATTGTTTCCGGAAAAGTTGTCAAATCTAACGACCTTGGAAATACAAAGGGTAGTTTCAATAATTTTTCAAAAGATTTACTGAATGTTATAGTTAAGCAGGACAGGATCAAAAGACCGAAACTATAAGGATATTAAGATGGGCGCTGTCGCTTTAGGTGATTTAATCACCCGGGTGACAGCACCCATTTTTTATTACATCCTGACATTAACAGAGAAAGTATCGTCAGTTATCTCATACGAAACCTTGTACTTAAGCTTTCTTGCCACATTTTCTACAATAGCAAGACCGACCCCGCTGCCTTTCATGCTGCCCCTGCTGTTATCTCCTTTAACATATGGTTTAACAAGCTCTTTGGCAGTTTTATTAAGGGGCTCTGAAAGTCTGTTTGTTATTGATATAGACTTTCCGGTCAATCCTTTTATTCTATTATCTGCTGATACTGCTTCTCCTATGGCTATATTAATCTCTGAACCTTCTATAGAATATTTTACTGCATTAGATATAAGATTATCTATAAGCGATTTGAACATCTTAGGATCTGTCTTAACAGCGGTTTTGCCTGTCAATGTAACATCAAGTCCTCTTTCTTCTATAACATGGGCAAAGTTTTTGAGTTCTTCCTCTATAAACTCTTTAACCTCTATTCTCTCCAAATTTACAGTCTGTCTTTCATCTTCGCTCTTAGAAAGCTCTAAGATATCATGTATCATCTGGTCCATGTATTCTACGTTGGTAATAATAGACTTAGCATAGTATTCCCTCTTATCCACCTGCACCTGCTCCAATAGATTTTCCGCATATCCTGAAATAGCAGTAAGCGGTGTTTTCAAGTCATGTGCCATGGCGTTGGTCGTCTCAATGCGATAACATTTCATATCATAGACTGACTTAGCTTTCATGTAGCGAAGTCCTCCTATAAACGAAGCAACTAACAGGAAGATAAATAAGGTCAGCATTCCTGCCGGAATCCATATCTTTTTGATCGGTTCAACCGCCTCTTCATCAACGCCCGTATAAAATGCATCTAAAACGCTGTCATCCCAAAGAGACACAAGAACATATTCCGGTCCGTCAATATCCCTGTTAGCATTAATGGTTCTGGCATCCCAATAAAAATGATGAAGAAATTCCTTGTCAAAGTATCCACTTTCGCGTAATGAAGAATCTTTGATCATTCTTTCAATACTAAAATCTTCTCTTTCAATGCGTTTCATAACATAGTCATATTTTTCGAAACCGGGATCATTCGCTTCTATTCCCCATGCCCATGGAGAAACATCATCATAACGATAATATAATCTGCCTTCATCTCCATCATCCATGGTTATCTTCGTGTAATCACTGACATTATCAGGAGTCATATCCATGTTGAGCACATCTTTTGAGTATATGGTAACGTTCTCATTATTCGAGGTTAATGATACCCGTACATGAACTTTTCCCGGAATAAAATATCCTCCCTTAACATATATCTCATCAATAACAATCTGCGAATCCATTGTTATATCAAACGCTTCGATATACTCTCCTCCTTCCATAAATTCACCAAAACTCACATCCTTAGGAAGTCCCGAATTGTTTTCTCCAATCTTTTCATCATATGCAGCATTTTCCACTGCATCAAATAATTTTTTCCACTCATCATTATATTCTGTCTCTAACCTTACAACCTCGTCTTCGCCATTGTCATTTTTTTTGTAAACCTTAAAAAATACTGCCTTTGAAGGGCCGGAAATCACATTACCTTCACTGTCATATAACATTGAGATCAGTCCGGCTCCTGAATGAATTTTATTATTAAAATCCACTGTTGCAAGTCCAATTCCATACTCCTCAGACTTAAGGCCCTCCTTCATGATCATTTCCGGATCAGCAGACATTAACTGCTCTCTCACCACCCTCTCTTTGGTATCTTCAATTTGTGAATAATACATCTGAGAATTATTGGAATGCATCATATCAACTATATCAACTGTTACTTTAAAAGTAACAACAAACATAAAAACTGCTATGATACACGCCTTTATAATATATCTTCCAAGCTTCGGTTTTTTCATAATCATCCTCTCCCTTTTACCATATCATTTCATAGTTAATTGCGAAACTCTTAGATTCATGATAACGCCTTGTGCATATTGTATAGCTTCAATATGCAGACCTTGGCGCAGGCGTCGGTACTTTCCAATGACACTTAACGAACATAGTGCGTTCTAGTGTCATGCACCTACTTGGATGCACCGTACTTTGGTGCATTATGTACCGTTACGCCGGAGACAGAGTGAAAACG
>CAMHMG010000250.1 GCA_946186175.1 uncultured Clostridia bacterium
AAAAGATATTAAAAACAGATATTTCGGAACCGGAACGGTATTCGGATATAAGAAGAAAAAGTAATTAAATACAGCGGAAAGGCAGGTAGATGAATATGTGTAAAGTATATGTGACAGCTTCACAGAAAGGTGGAGTGGCAAAGACAACAACAGCAGGGAGCTTGGGTATCGGATTAGCAAAGAAAGGGTATGAGGTCTTACTTGTAGACGCAGACGCACAAGGCTCTTTAACTGCTAGTCTCGGATATAAGGAACCGGACAGCATGAATGATACATTAGCTGTGATTATGGAAAAGGAAATAGAAAATGAAAAATATGATCCAAGCACATTTGGAATATTACATCACGACGAAGGGGTTGACTTAGTTCCTTGCAATATTGAGTTGGCAGCATTAGAAGTAGCATTGATTCAAGTGCTGAGTAGGGAAACGGTATTGAAAAGATATATAGAAAAGGTCAGAAAAAATTATGACTATATAATTATTGATTCAGCTCCTAGTCTTGGTCTTGTAACGATAAATGTGTTGGTAGCAGCAGATAAGATTATCATTCCAGTTCAAGCAGCTTATCTTTCTATTAAAGGTCTTGAACAGCTTATTAAGACAATCGGCAGAGTCAGGGTAAGCCTTAATAATAATCTTGGGATTGACGGTATATTGATAACAATGCTTAATGACAGAACCATATATGCAAGGGAGATTGTGGAGTTGCTTAATAATGCTTATGGAAAAGCAATAAACATATATGATAGCAAATCTTCATTGTCATATCATGCTTACCATGAGGGGCATAGACGAAAACGGAAAGTGGCTACCGAAGAAAAGAAAGATTACCCTTACCGATGAAAATGGAGAACGCATACCTATTATTGATAAAAAGACGGGAAAGCAGAAAGTGGATAAGCAGAATCGCAAGCAATGGAAAACGGAAACTGTCAGCACTAATGATTGGGACAGCAAGGACAATGCAAAGAAATGGAGAGAAGATTTAGCAAGGACTATCAATGAAGCGAATGAGCAGATAGGACTTAATGAAAAATGGGAGCATGAATCATTTTGGAGCAGTTCTTGTCGAGGTACGAGACATTAGAACTGCCCATATGATAGCTGCTCGAAGGTTCAAGTCCGCAGGACGCTGAAGCTTCGATTAGCAGCGAACCATTAAGGACAGAGGACTTGATATTCTTCCGACACATCACATGGGAGTAAGGGCTATGTCACTTGAACATCAGGGGATCAGAACTGAAAAGGGTGAGTATAACAGATGGGTCAAATGGCAGAACGCAATAATAACAAACGCACTTACCACCCTTGAAAATGCTCTTGATGTGGTTAAGTCTGAAACGGATAAATGGAAAGCAACATTAAAAGAAAAGGCTAATGAAATAATTGATGTGATCGACAATGTTGTTAAGCGAAAAGGTGTGTTTTCCGTTCCAGTTGTCAATGCAAAATATATAGCGAAGATAGGACACAGAAATGATCTTCAAAATCCCGATAATGTAAAGCGGATAGCTGAAGCTAAGAAGTGGGAAACCTTTGAGCAGGTTAAAGATGATTACGCAAAAGACGGGGCTGATTTTGACAGGAAAGAGGTGGATATAAACAAGCAGTTTGTCAGATTTCAACATCTAAATAAACTCATGCAGGCATACAAGGATTTCAAGCCCGTTATGGAAGTACATTCCGAGTATGACAAGCTGAATGGATTAGCTAAAATAAAATACAAAAAGGAACATTCCTATGAGCTTGAACAGTATCCTGAATTGAAAGAGAAATATGATGAGCTTGTGGGAGAAAACAAGCGATTCAGACCTGACGAATGGCAGAGTGAGATTGAACAGATTGAACATTCCATTGATGAATACAAACATCATGCTTCGGGCAGGGCATTTATACTTGCCACAGCAGAAGTATTATTCCACAACAGAAAGGAACTGGAGAGGTTAAGAGAGAATGAAGAGAGGGAAAAGAACAGACAGAAAGAAAGGGGTAAAAAAGTAAACAGAGAGATAGATTGATGGATAATAATAACTAATTATTTTGTCCAAAATAAGTCGAATTGTGTATTGAAAAACAGAGTAAATAATGTTAGTCTATATGCGTGCGAGAGATCGCACAAGGAAAGTATCCCATGACGGGTTGCTGTGTGACGGTGGCACACGCTTAGCAACGACCGGAGCGGAGCGTAGAGGTAGCCTCCCGAGCCGATTGACCAGTGAAAGCTGGAATACATAGGAAGGGAGGTGACGTGTATGACAGTCTTTGAATCTTTTATGATTGTGCTAGGTGTGATTGATACTTTGATCGGACTTGGTTCGCTTGTTATATCGTTGCTGAACTTTCTCCTAAAGAGAAGGGAAAAGCGAAATAAATAAAATGCCTCTCCTGTCTGCCAACGGGAGAGGCGGGCTCTTGAAAAAGAGCTAATTCGTTTCACTCGGGAGCATCCACTTTGGAGTGGGTGCTTTCCTTTTTTGAGTATAACATTATTAGTGCTTTAATTCAATACATTTTGCAAAATATTTTGAGATTATTTTATATGGCGTTATGAGTAGTAATAATACTTGTAACGCCTATTTTTATGCTTATTGGCAGGAAAGGGATAATGACAATGAAAGATAATAATAACGCAAATTTTCACTGTCACAGGCTTTTGCGGATTCAAAAGGTGGTAATTACGGACACCCGCCGTATGGTGAAGAATGGCTGGCAAAGTATATGGCAGGCGGAGCTTTGGAAAGCGGAGAGATAGTTGTAGAGAAAGGTTCCGGCGGTGTAGTTAAGACTGCACAAGGTCAGCTTAATATAACCGAAGATCCCCCTGGCACTAATAATGTTATGCACAGAAGAAAGACAGAGAAGAAAATGCAGCTTATGCAGGTACAGGAGTTTCGGCTACCAGCAGTCCGAACAATGGAACAGTGTATTTCCTCACTTCCGTATCAAGTCAGAACTTGCTCAACTTTGTAAATGACGGAGAACAGACATTGCCACATAACTCTGTTGCTGCTAATAACAGCATTGATCCTGACGAAGTAACTCCGGTTAGTGATGAATCTGTTACAGAGGAAAAGAAAGAGGAAGAAGATAAAGAAGTTAAGGCGGAAAAGAAGAAAAGCTCATTTCAGTGGTGGTATATACCGGCAGTGATTGTAGGAATCCTTATTTTTGCAGTTATTATAGTTGCAGGTAAAAATGCGAAGTCAAAGAAAGGCAAGCCTGAGCAAAATGATGACGCAATGTATGATGATGAAAGGAATGAGCAGGAAGAAGCAGTACCACTAGAGGAATTAGATGAAAAGCCTGAAGAATAATTAGCAAAAAAAGCAGAGAGAAATGAAATCTCTCTGCTTTATGTAGTAGAATGGAGGATAAGTTTGATATGAAATTAGTTATAGCAGAAAAGCCAAGTGTAGGCAGAGCAATCGCAAATGTGGTAGGAGCTTCCAATGAAAAGAATGGCTTTGTTGAGGGAAACGGATATATTGTTACATGGTGCATAGGACATCTGATAACTCCTGCCAATCCCGATGATTATGATGATATATATAAAACATGGACTTATGAGCAGTTACCCATTATTCCTGACGAATGGAAGTATAACATCTTGGACGGTACAAAAGTACAGTATGATATTATCAGAAAGTTAATGCACAATAATGATGTAGATTCGGTTGTGTGTGCAACGGACGCAGGACGTGAGGGAGAGCTGATATTCCGTCTTGTATATAATATGGCAGGCTGTAAAAAGCCTATTGAAAGGTTATGGACATCTTCTTTGGAGGACAGTGCCATTCGTGAGGGCATGGATAACCTTAGATCAGGCAGAGAATGAAAAGCATCTTAAAGAAATCGGCAAATTGAAAGCCGCAGCCGATAGGAGTAACCGGTGGGCAGAAAAGAACGAAAACTCCAAGATAGGATATGATCCGGTTAAGGAACATGACAGAAGTATTTCGACCAGATCCTATATTGGCGCAAAAACTAAAAAGATGCAAGCACGGGTCAAGTCTTATGAGAAACGTATTGATAGGGAAATTGAAGAGAAAGAAGGATTGTTACAGGATGTTGAAAGAGTATCTGATCTGAAAATAGAACCGCTCAGATTCCATAAGGAAGTACTTATTAATGCGAACAATCTGTCGCTTGGATATGAGGGCACCAAGGAAAGATTGTTTACGGATCTGCGCTTTCAGGTAAAGCGCAATGAGAGAATTATCCTTTCCGGAGAAAACGGATGCGGTAAATCGAGTATTCTGAAAGCAATATTGCGGCAAGCAGATCAATGGGAGTGGGGAAATGATTCGAGACTGCTCATATCCGGGGATTTAGATGCTGCATCGGGCATGACGATATCATATGTCAATCAGGATACGTCTTTTTTATCGGGAACTTTGCGGAAATATTGTGAGAG
>CAMHMG010000251.1 GCA_946186175.1 uncultured Clostridia bacterium
ATAAAAGTTTCGACCACAACTTTTAACCAATCATAACTGTGCGTCCGTCAGACAAACAGCTCGACAAACCCGAATTTGTATGGAAGAAAGGATAAGATAATGATTTCAAAATTCAGTGTGAAAAAAGCATATACAATTATTGTGGGCATTATTTTGGTGCTTATATTAGGTGTTGTGGTATATACAAGAATGACAATAGATCTTCTGCCTTCAATAGAATTGCCATACGCAGTAGTAGTTACGTCTTATCCCGGAGCATCACCGGAATCGGTGGAGACGGGGGTTACAAAACCCATTGAGCAGTCGGTTGCGACGATAGATAATGTCAAGTCGATCCAGTCAATATCATCAGAGAACTATTCGATGGTAATACTTGAATTTAATTCGGATACTAATATGGATGCAGCGACAATTGATATGCGTGAGAAGCTTGACCAGATTAAGGGATTTTTTGATGAGTCGGTTGGTAATCCGATGATCCTTAAACTTAATCCAAACATGCTGCCTGTTATGATTGCGGCTGTTGATAAACAGGATACAGATATAGTGGACCTTACGGAATATGTGGATACCAATATTTCTTCTCGCATAGAGGGAATAGAAGGCGTAGCATCAGTTACAACCTTAGGTGCGGTTGAGGAATCTGTTCAGGTAATAGTCCGCAAGGATAAGGTCAAGAAGGTAAATGAAGATGTAGTTAAGGCACTTGATGACAAATTTGCTGAGGCTGAGGATGCGTTAGCAGACGGCAAGGATCAGATATCAAGCGGTAAGAGTCAGATAGAGAGCGGCAGCAAGACAGCAAGCAAGGAGTTTGCAAAGGCAGAGAACAAGATCAATAATGCCAGATATGAATTGCTGTCAAATGAGAAGGATGTTAAGAAAGCTAAGTCAGAGCTTGAAACACAGGAAAAAGAATTAAAGAGTCAGAAAACGCAGTTAGAAACAGCAATATCTTCACTTAACGAGCTGCTTACAAGCTACCAGACATTGTCAGGACAAAAGGAGCAGTTAGAGATGGCGATTGCGTTAAATCCTGAGGATGTGGCCATGCAGGCACAGTTAGAGACTATCAAGGCTGCACTTTCTACAATGGAGGGAAAGCTTGCAGAGCAGAAAGACAATGATGGGAATGCTTTGTCATTTGACACACTACCGACATATATAGCTTCTCTTCAGGGTGCACTTGCGCAGTTAGATACTGGATTAAATGAAATAGCAAAGGGTAAGAAAGAACTGTCAAATGCTGAGAAAAAGATAAGCTCAGGTAAAAAGGAGCTTGATAAAGGTTACACTCAGTTAAAGGAAAAAGAAAATGAGACTAATGTTCAGATGGCAGCCGCAAAGGCAGAGATTTCACAGGGCGAGAAAGAGTTAGAGACAAAAACTGATGATCTGAGAGAAGCCAAGGATGCAGCCTATGAGGGCGCAGACCTTAATACGATAATAACAGACGAGCTGATTAAGGGTATTCTTACAGCGCAGAATTTCGATTATCCTGCAGGATACATTACGGAAGATGATGTGGATTACCTTGTACGTGTCGGAGACAAATTCGATGATGTAGAAAGTCTTTCTGATTTTGTTCTGCTTGATATGAACATGGACGGCGTTGATCCGATTAAGCTTAGTGATGTGGCAGATGTGTTTGTGGAGAATAACAGTGAGAAACTTTATACCAGAGTTAATGAAAATCCCGGCATAATATTGTCAATCGCCAAGCAGAATGAATACTCGACCAAGGCGGTTTCTGACAGGATAAAGAGCGAGTTCGCCAAGATAAAAAGTGATGACGATTCGGTATCATTTACTTACCTTATGGATCAGGGAATATATATTGATCTTGTGAGCAATTCAGTTATTCAGGACCTAATATACGGTGCGCTGCTTGCGATTTTGATTCTTCTTTTGTTCTTAAAGGATATAAGACCAACCGGTATAATTGCTGTATCGATTCCGGTGTCCGTAGTATTTGCAGTGGTGCTCATGTATTTTTCGGGAGTGACGTTAAATGTTATTTCACTTTCTGGTCTTGCGCTTGGAGTTGGAATGTTAGTTGACAACTCGATAGTTGTTATCGAGAATATATACAGATTAAGAAGCGAGGGCTATTCGGTAAAGGAAGCATCAATTAAGGGTGCCAATCAGATGGTAGGAGCGATAACGGCTTCGACTCTTACAACGGTCTGCGTGTTCCTGCCAATAGTATTTACAAGCGGTATAACTAAGCAGTTGTTTACCGATATGGGACTTACAATAGCGTATTCACTGTTTGCAAGCCTTGTTGTTGCGATAACATTTGTTCCTATGGTAGCTTCAAAGACTTTTTCAAAAATAAATGAAAAAGAGAATAAGTTAGTTAACGTAATTAGTAATTGGTATGCAGGGATACTTCCGAAAATTCTTGAGCATAAGGTTATTGTACTCGTTCTTTCGTTGGCATTATTTGTGGGAATGACAATCGTGGAGGCAGGCAGGGGCTTCTCGTTCTTCCCTTCCATGGATTCGCCACAGATGGAGATGACACTTACAATGCCCGAAGATGCTAAGACTTTAGAGGAGACGGAAGAGCTTTCGGATGAGATAATCAATAAGGTGTTAGAGATCGAGGATATTAAGACAATCGGTGCCATGCTCGGCGGAAGCGGTATGTCAATGCTTGGACTTGGAGAAAATGATGATGTTTCTACTGTTTCATACTACATAGAATGTAAGGAAGACAAGACTCATACCAATGAAGAGATAGCCGACATGATACGCGACAAGACGAAGGACTTTCCGGGTGAGCTTGATGTTCAGACTTCGAATATGGATATGAGCGCCCTGATGACTTCCGGTATAGTGGTTCAGGTCAAAGGTAAGGAATTGGATAAGTTAGAGGAGATTGCAGAGCAGGTCGGGGAGAAACTGTCAGAGGTAAAAGGCCTTACCGAGGTTGAAAACGGACTAGAGAAGGCTACACCGGAATACAGAATGGTGGTGGATAAGACTAAGGCGGCTTCATATGGATTGACTGTAGCTCAGGTGTTTACGGAAATTCAGAAAAAGCTTGCGGATTCTAAGTCGGCAACAACGCTTACTACAGATTCTAAGGACTATCCGGTATATGTTAAATTAGAGGACAGTGAGAGCTACAACATTAAAGATGTAGAGAATATCGAACTTGACGGTAAACAGGGCGAAGAGGAGAAGAAGGTCAAGGTAAGCAAATTGGCTGATATTGAAGATGCACAGTCACTTTCTTCTATTAACCGACTTGATCAGGTAAGGTATATAACAGTTACGGGACAGGTAAAGGATGGATATACAACTACTGCAGTTTCTAATGAGGTAACCAAGCTTGTAAACAGTATGTCCCTGCCATCGGGATATTCAATATCCTATGACGGAGAGAATGAGACCGTAATGGAGGCATTATATCAGGTAATGCTCATGATGGTGCTTGCTATAGCATTTATGTATCTCATTATGGTTGCTCAGTTCCAGTCATTTAAGAGCCCATTTATCATATTGTTCACGCTTCCTCTCGCATTTACAGGAGGATTTGCAGCACTTTACCTTGCCGGTAAGGATGTAAGTATTATAGCGATGGTTGGTATGGTTATGCTTGCCGGAATAATAGTTAACAATGGTATCGTGTTTGTGGACAGCGTTAACCAGTTAAGGGAAGATGAGGGAATGCTTATACGGGATGCTATCGTCGTTACCGGAAAACATCGTCTCCGTCCTATAGTTATGACGGCGCTTACCACTATTCTCGGGCTTTCTTCACTTGCAGCGGGAATCGGAATGGGTGCGGATATGGCGCAGCCTATGGCACTTGTGGTTATCGGAGGACTCATTTACGGTACTCTGCTTACACTTCTAGTGGTTCCGTGTATATATGAGCTTTTCAACAGGGACAAAAAGCGTGATGATGTAGAGCTTGTAGATATAACTATGGTAAATGATAGTGATGAGGATAATGATAAGTTATATTAATATAGAAATTTAATGGAGAAATGGAGCATTTATTATGATCATAAATAATAAAGATGAGTTATTAGACAATGAAAAGAATGATGATGAAAACAGCATTGATACGGATAATAATGACAGCGATCTTGTATGGGAAGAGATTAAGACAGAACATCTGATACAGGATGAATGGATAGATTTTCGAAGGTCTGCATTTCGCTTTCCTGATGGCAGCGAATTTGAACCGTATTACAGTTACAGCAGGAGAAATTATGTTGTGATCGTTGCAACTGATGAGGAGGGAAATTATATCTGTGTAAGACAGTATAGATATGGAATAAAGGAGGTCACAACGGAATTTCCGGCAGGAGGAATCGAGGTTTCTGATAATGATGATATAACAAGTCGTGAAGAAGGAAACGACTCTGATGAAACAACAAGCCATAAAGATGTA
>CAMHMG010000252.1 GCA_946186175.1 uncultured Clostridia bacterium
GGACGTGAATTTGGGAGCGGTGGTCACGATATTGCAGAACGTTTAGCAAAGCATTATGATATACCACTCTATGATAAAGAAATATTTGAACATGTTGCAGAGAAGGGAGATATTAATCCTGAGGTGGCTAAGTTTTATGATGAGAAGCCGCTTAATCCGATATTTTATCCCGTTTCGATGGATGGAAGTTATCTTCCTTTAGAGCAGACAGTTGCCAATCATATCTTTGATTTTATAAGACAAAAGGGAGAGAAGGAGAGGCAGAGTTTTGTTATAGTAGGAAGATGTGCAGAGTATATACTTCGGGATAATCCCAACATGGTGAGTATATTTATTCTTGGTGATACAGATTCAAAGAAGGCCAGAATAATGGAGAAGTATGACCTTGATGGCAAGGCTGCACTTAATCGTATGAAGAAAGAGGATAAGATAAGGAAGACTTATCATAATTTCTATGCAGATGGTAAGTGGGGCGATTCAAGGAATTATGATCTGTGTATTAATAGCTCGACCTTGGGTATCGAGGAGACTTTGAATGCGATAATTCATTTTGTGGATGCATTTATTGAAAAGTTGTAGTAACTGTTCATTTGGCTTAATTGCATATTAACAGCTAATTATGATCAAAGAGGCTTTGTCACAATAATGATGTAAGCCTCTTTGATTATATGGAGTATAGAGATGATGTAATCTTTTTGAAAGGGGATGCGCATGCAACGGGTAAAGCAGGAAATTAAGAGAGCCGTCAAAGGTAAAGATTTGGTTATAGAGAAAGTTTTGGCAACAATGCTTGCTGGAGGTCATATATTGCTTGAGGATATTCCCGGTGTTGGAAAGACAACTCTGGCGATGGCTATAGCGAGATCAATGTCATTAAGTTATAAACGAGTACAGTTTACTCCGGATGTTCTGCCGAGTGATCTTGTGGGTTTTTCAATGTATAATCAGGATACTAAGCAGTTTGAGTATCGGGAGGGAGCAGTTTTCTGTAATCTGTTTCTTGCAGATGAGATCAACAGAACTTCACCAAAGACTCAGTCTGCTCTGCTAGAGGTTATGGAGGAAGGTAATGTCACTGTGGATGGAGTGACCAGAAAGCTTCCGGATCCATTTACAGTAATTGCAACAGAGAATCCATTAGGATCTTCCGGAACACAAATGCTTCCGGAATCACAGCTTGATCGTTTCATGGTTTGTCTGTCCATCGGGTATCCAAGCCATGAAGCTGCGACGGAGATACTTAAGGAAAATGCTAAGAAACCTTTGAATCTTCTTGAAAGTGTTATAACAGTTGACAGATTTAAGGAGCTTAGAAAGAAGACAAATGATATGTTTGTGCATGACTCTATGTATGATTATATAGTGACGATTGTAGAAGAGACGAGAACTAATCCGTTGTTTTCTATGGGAGCAAGTCCTCGTGGTAGCATTGCACTGCTTAGAATGGCTAAGGCAATGGCGGTTTTGGATGACAGAGAATATGTAACTCCTGAGGATATCAGAAGTGTGCTTGTGGATGTATTGGGACACAGGGTCAAACTAAGTACCAAGGCAAGAGCTGAGGGCAAGAATATACATCGGGCACTTGATGAATTGTTTCAGGGTGTTAAGGTGCCAAGAACTTCCCAGATGAGATAACCCGGAAGGTGCGTAAGCACTAAGCCTTTCGCGTATCTATGAGGCATAGTTGAATAGATATGAATATTAGTGGATTTATGAGGTATAGCTGAATAGAAATGAATATTATGAAGGAGAGAAAACAATGAAGCGGATTGGTAATATTTTGCGATATTTAATTGTGATATTATTGGATATTATTGTTATGATCGTATTTCACAGTTATATCAATTTCATATTGCTGATTGGTCTTGTTTTGTTTCCGATATATAGTTTTATCGGTGTTATTCAGGCCAGAGACAAGCTTTCGATTAGAGTTGAGACACCTGTAGAGCCAATGGTTAAAGGTGAGGAATTTGAAGTTCGGTTTATTATTAAGAATGATAGCTGGTTCCCACTAGTCAATGTTAATCTTAGCCTTGGCATTTCCAATGTTTTTTATGGTAATTCCGGTAATCATGTATTAAATGTTCCAGTAAGAGCTAAGAGAGAAACTGCGATTACATATCCGATAGTTATGGAATATTGTGGAAGGTTTAGGATTGAAGTGTCTGAGATTTCATTCATAGATGTTCTGGGAATAAGAGAGGTCAGGATTAATGTTAATGAGAGCGCAGAATGTCTGGTGATGCCTAACGGTACCGAACGCAATAAGGAGGCAGGTCAGATATATCTTCGTGGAATAACGGAAGCTATGGAGAGTAAGGAAAAGGGCTATGATTTCTCGGATGTCAGCGGGATTAGAGAGTATATTCCGGGAGATAAATTGCAGGATATTCATTGGAAACTGTCCGTTAAGAAAGACGAGCTTATGGTCAAAGAGAGAGTTAATATGTCGGCAATGCAGTTAAATGTCTTAGTTGATCTTGGTAATGATGAAAATATGTGCGCAGAGGGAGTGCTTGAACTTGCTGACAGTGTAACTAAAGCATTTGTCACACAGAATATGCCTTTTACCGTACATTATTATAGCAGCAATGTGGGTGAGATCAGAAGTTGTTATATCAATAACGAGATTGAACGGAATAATTGGTTAGAGATGATACTCTATGACAGATGCTATCAGCATGATGTTGATTTTGAAGGTTCTTTTTTGATGAATAATCAGGGTGGCGGAAGTTATCTTTATATTGGTCGTATTAGCGGTGAGATTATTGATGAAGATGCAATACTTGGAGATAAAATGACCGGCGCCATTTTGAAAAACGGTACTATGTGATTGTTTTATATGTATCTATGAAGCATAGCTGAATAGATACTATTTTGGATTTATTGTAGTGGGAGTAGTAGTATGGCATTTGGCAGAAAGAAAAAAGAAGATGAGATTCATAAGGGTGATCTGCTCGTGACAGACGGCATATATTTAAAGCAGGCTGTTATGCATAATGGTAACATTATATTGAATTGTTTTTTGCGTGCGTTGATTGTCTTTTTTCTTGTGTTAGGAGCAATTGGAGGTTTTCTCTCGGCATTTGATATTTCTTATAATTATATAATGGTGATTGTTGTTTATTTGCTGTTATCAATGTATTTCTCCTTTCTTTATGCATCTACAAAGTTTATATATAGAGATTTGGGGTACATTGTATTCTTTGGATTTTTTGTTGCTGCTATCTATGTCTTAAGGATATATGCAAACTCAGGCTTTTATACTATTGTCAATGAGGTCATGAATAAAGCAAAGGTGTTTTTTGATCTTGCCGGAGTAAGACAATATGAGGTGCAGATCGACAACGATTTTCTGACGGTTTCTATTGTTGCATGTTTTATTGGTCTTGTGATGATAATAGTTTTAAATATCTGGATGTATTCAATAATGAGTATGTTCTGGACTGTTCTTTTTACTTTCCCTCTTTTGTTTATACCAATCTATATGAAGTTTTCACCTGATCCGATATATATCGTTTTCATGATGGTGGGATACCTTTCGGTATTGATATTCAAGGCAAATGGACACTATGTGGTTTTTGCGTGGGATTCGCCATTTAAGGTCAGGGGCTTTAGAAAGAAGAGAGTTTCATACACACAGGATTCGGTAATTTTTAAACAGATATTAATAACCCTTTCATTGATAAGTCTTGTTATTGTGTCTGTTACCAGCAGTATTATAACTCCTGCGCAGTTTGACAACCGTTTCAAAAGCAACAAGCTTTGGAATGATACTTCTGATGTGATAGGTAATTTTATCTTGCTTGGGTTTTCCAGTTTCTTTAATTTGTATCCAAGTACAGGCGGTATGAGCGGAGGAAAACTGGGAGGAGTTTCTAATGTCAGACCGGATTATTTTACCGACCTGCAGGTGATTTTTGTGCCTCACAGCAATGAAGGTATATATCTGAAAGGCTTTACCGGTGGAGAATATGGCGATAATCAATGGGAAAGTATCTATGAAAAAGGATATACGGGCAAAAATGATCAGGAAAAATTTGAGGATGAAAGTATGAAAGCGGAAGCGGAAGCTCTCCGTGATGATAAGGGAGATTACAGTGCAAATGGAAAGATGATCATTCATAATTTTGGAGCTGATACATCCTATCTGTACTATCCTTATTATACTATTTTTGACGACTATTCTATATATAATAATCACGAGCTGTTGGCGTCTACACAGGGTATTGGTTATGGCCGTGATGCTGAATACAGATATTATCCAAAGATTATATGGGATCAGGAAATGACGAAAACCAAAGTTAAAGATATTGATGTTAGCAAGGTTGATGATATATATCTTGACGTTCCCGATAAGAATAAGGAGGTTATCAAGGGGATATGTGATGAGATAGGATTAAA
>CAMHMG010000253.1 GCA_946186175.1 uncultured Clostridia bacterium
CTTGTAAGTGTAAGCATGGAGTATGACTCTGCAAACCGCCTGATATCTTATAATGGCGAAGAAGTTACCTATGACGTTAAAGGCAACATGCTCAAGGGACCTGTTGACGGTAAAATGACAGAGCTTACTTATGACTGTCGAAACAGATTGACCAAGGCAGGCAATGTCAGCTATACTTATGATTGTGAAAAAGTGAGCAAAGCGGCTTCGATGCATTCTTGTATGCAATCGAAGACATTTTGCGAACGAAAACATTGAGCCGTTAGGCGAAATGAAAACACAAGAATAGCCACAGAAGAAGTAGTCAACAACATTAGATTCCTTTACAACGGAAGTTACGGTGTTGTAACTGACAGTAATGGTCTCTACTATATGCGTGCGAGATATTATAAACCTGATATCAAGAGATTCATCAATCAGGATATCAAGGTTGGAGATAAATGAAAAAGGAACGGATGAATGAGTCCGTTCCTTTCTCACCTTATATTTATTTAATCTTATTAGTATTCGTCTCTATCTATAATAGAATTGTTTCTATAACTTACTTTTCTTGAAGTGGCCGGATATTCTGAAATAGAGCTGTCATTTCCTTTCTGGTAGATTCTTCCAGAGGTTGCATCTACAAAGAATTCACCGAATTTTTCTCCTTCTTTGTTACGGCTTGTATCATATAGATAGAAGTGATAACCCTTCGATCCTTCCTGGTAGTCATTAAGCTTTTTGTCTTCATTTCTAAGCTCAAATTGTGCGTCTGAGTGATATGCACTCATTGTGTCTAAAAAATAATCGTGCGCATCATTGTAATTTGTAAATCCGCCGTCTCCTAAAAGATCATCTGTAGCATCACTTATTCCTTCTGCTATATCTTTTGCTCCATCAGCAATGTCATCAGCTGCATTTTGTGTGGCTTCTGAAAGATCCTCTGAGAGATCATTTTTGTCGGTGTCATTGTTTCCGCTAAATGATTTTGCATTCTTAGATCCGCATCCTGTCAGACATAATGCAAAGAAAGAACAGGCAATGCAGAGCGTCAATAAATGTTTGAAATTTTTCATTATTATTCTCCTTTTCACAAATAATATATGATAGGCAATTGCGAAACACCTTGAAATTTGTAGAAGTAAAAAATAGAGTTTCGCAATTACATAAATTATATATGATGTAAATGTTCAAATCATTTATCATATATACATCAATTGTAGTATGTGAAAACGAGTTTATTATTATTCATCACACCTTCATATCAGTTTATTGATTGCTATTATTCTTTTGAAACTGTTTTCCGGTATGATCAATATAATAATCAGAAATATATATTAAATCAGAAAGCGGAATAAAATGATAACCTTTGTCTTCAAGATTTGTCAAAACGGTATCCAAAGAATCTTTGGTGAATTTGGTACCGTTATGCATGAGTATGATGCTGCCGTTTTCAAGATTTTTATTATTGCAAACCTGATTGATAATAGCATCGACCCCGTAATCTTTCCAATCTATACTGTCAACAGATTGATTGATGGCAGAGTAACCAAGCATATGAGCAACATCGACAACCGTGTCATTCCAGTCACTGTAGGGTGCCCGGAACAATGTCATATCTTTGCCGGTGACCTCATATACTGCATTATGACATGCTTGTATTTCAGCTGCTATATCTTCTTTTGACAGTGATGGCATATGCTTGTGTTTATCTCCATGATTTCCGATCTCATGTCCCGAAGCGTCAATTAAACGGATAGCATCCGGATTAGTTCTTACCCAATCACCGGTCACAAAAAATGTTGCGGACACGTTGTGTTTTTCGAGTATTTTAAGTATATCAATCAGATCTTCGGTTCCCCATGCGCTGTCAAAGGTGAGAGCAAGCACAGGTTCATTTGTATTAACACAATAGATAGGAAGCTCAGAGTATGTCATTTGTGAGACCATCATAGTTCCGGTTGTATCATTTATATGGATATAGCCATATAGAAAAACAAGCAGTAATAAAAATAAAGTTATATATTTCATATAGTTTATTGAGTTATATGATGATTCCGTCATAATCAATACCAAATGGCTATTTATATAAGTGTATGTTTATTTTTAGTAATATAGAAGTCAGTTATTGATAAAGTAATAGATATTTATTCTAATGAATTGATAGAAAAATATAAGCAAAAGTCTTTGACTGGTTTTATATGTCAATATGTGGTATCATATAGTATGAGTTATTAGTGAAATCTTGCGAAGCAAGATTGAACTTAGTGTGAGTAATGCTGTGCATAATATGAGCACTTAGTGAATGATACTCATTATACAAAATGGTGGTGATAGATATGGAACGTATATGGAACGCACTTCGTTACGGAGACAGTGAGACGAGAAAAAGTATAGGAAGTGTAATTATATTTATTGTAATTGGAATTGTCATTATTGTTATATCCGGACTTACAGGAAAGATCGGTCTGTTTGTGGTAGGATTGTTATGTGGAGTTATTGCGCTTATTATCTCTCAGACCTTTACGCTCGTGGATGATGATTTTGTGGCTGAGGTTGGTAAAGAGGGCGAAAAGGACAGTATCAGATCTGTATCAGTTAAGAAAATCGGTGGAAACAGTAGCTCAGCAAAAAAAGATAATTCTGCCAAAAAGAAAAATGACGGTTCTTACGAGGAAGATACAGGCATAAAGAAGAATGACGATATATCTAAGGAGAATGAGTATTCTGATGCAGACAGATTCGGACATTATAACGAACAGGTCCTCAAAAAAGTAAAAAAGAAACATCATGTTAAAAAAGATCACAGACCGATAATGATCGATCATTCCAAGACATATGGTATTCGCGAATGCCCTGCATTTATCTGGAGAGTACATAGTAAAGTATATATCCTTCTGCTTGAAAAGGAACCGAGAAAGATATGTATATCCAGAGATATGATTCATCATGTTGACTACAGACCGGGAATGAAAGCTGACAGGGCAAAGGAATATGTGGCATTTCACAAAGAAAATCTTATTACAAGTGTATTCTCACAATATCTGCCGGATTATTATTCCTCTAAGGTGAAAAATGATCCCTTAAAGGTAAAGAATCTGTACATGATCTATCCGGATATCTGCATAACCAACAGGAGTATAGCTCAGGTTATGGATCTTCTATATCTCAATTTCATGCCGGAGGATAAGATAACAAAATCTGATAAACTCAATGGATATTTTAAGCGTATATATGCGGCTAATATTTTGTATAAAGACAAGGTATACAGTATTACAGAATATAAAGATGCGGTGGAAAAGACACTTGGAGAGATGGTATATGCCGAGATGCCAGAAAGAGAATACAGTGCAACTTTGGCAAACTTAGTCAAGGGTCGTTTGATTTCTCAAGAGTATGCTGATTATTATCTTGAACACAGGAAGTAGGTTTCCTACTTTCTGTGTAACATATACATGAATTCTTCAAAACACACCCCGTCATTTACCGGTATATCAAGCTCTGAGGAGCGTTCTAAGCATGTACATATGAAATCCATGGCTTGAACGACTGATTCATGAAGATCAATGCCAAGGATACTGTTACCGGCAATTATAGAAGCAAATACATCGCCGGTTCCGGGACGCAAAGGTAATACTTTTTTGTTATATATTATTTCGAATCTATCATTATCATATATAGCATTGCCGAGAAAATCATCTTTTTCAAGGCCTGTAACGACAATCTGTCCGGCTCCTTTTTCGGATAATTCCATACACATATCTTTAATCTCATCTTCAGAGATATCTTTGCGGTATTTTCTGCCTGTCAGGATACACAGCTCGGTAAGATTGGGAGTTGCTATCGTTGAATGACATACTAATTCTAACATTCCTTTACACAATTCATCGGTATATGAATCGTATATTGTACCATGATCTCCCATGACAGGATCGACTATTATTTTTTTAAATGAGAAATCGTTAATCATGTTTTTTATAATTGAGATTTGAGTGGAAGATCCGAGAAAACCGGTATAAATTCCATCAAATTTAAAGTTCAATTTTTTCCATTTACTCAAATAGTCATTCATATATGGTGTAAAGTCAAGAATACTGTAATCCGGATATTCCGTCTGATTTGATAGTATTGCTGTCGGCATAACTCCGCAGGATACTCCCATTGCGGAAATGATAGGGAGCGATACTGTAAGCGAGCAGCGGCCGAAACCGGACAGATCATTGACGATGGCTATTGATGGCTGCATGTTTTTCTCCTTTACAATGAAAGTTAACGAATCAAGCTTAAAAAGCGAAGATGAGTGTTAGTTTCATGTATACATGATGCACTTGTTGAAGTAAGCTCCGAAAGGAGCGCAACTGA
>CAMHMG010000254.1 GCA_946186175.1 uncultured Clostridia bacterium
TATTTGGGAACACACCTGCATAGCAGGTGGTTTATTTTTCTTGCTGATACAATTAGAAACTCCCGAAAACATTAAGTTTTCGGGAGTTTTCAAAAACACCAACTCTAAAATACAAATCATTTGATTTTGACTTTCTTTACCTTACCCCAGTTACCATAAGCAATAAAATAAGAATTAATTTTTTTCTGCACACGACATTTGAGTTTAAGAGTCTTCTTAACAGATTTAGCAGTATTTCCACCTTTTATAAGTCTTAATGTGGCAGATGTTTTAGATGTATAATTCGGGCAACTGGTTCCATAAAGATTATACTCATAATATGTTGCACCCTTGACTTTCTTAACTGTTATCTTTCCACTTGCAGCATAGTAGGTATAATATGTTCTATACTCATTAATCTTCCCGGAATTATGTGTTAATGTCCCCTTATTCTTCGATACCTTAATCTTCTTAACACTCTTAATAACAGGCTTTGTAGAAGGTGCAGTACCAATTGTAAACTCAGGGCTCATTGCACTTTCGGTATCAGTAGCTGCATCGTAGTTAGTAAGTTTAATATTATAATTAGTATTTGCTTTCAAACCGGTAATTGTAAACAATGTATCAACAGTAGCATTCTTTGCCGGATAAGTTTTGTGTAGCTGATACTCATTACCTGATTTTATATAAACCCTTACTGAATCTGCATCAGACTGAGAGTCAGTACTGTAAAAATGAATAGATGCACTGTTTGTTGAGCCTGTTCCGGAAATGCTCTTGACAGTTCTTGGAGTGTTAGTAGCTTTATAGCTTGCAACTGCCTGACCTCTCTCATCTACAAACTTAACCGTACTTGTTCCGAACTTTCCTGTAAACTCCAAACCTGTCAGCTCAGAACCCAAACTTGTTGACTCTCTTTTAAAATATGTCTTGTCATAATCCAGTGACGCAATGTGACCATCACAATCCTCAGGTACCAATCCAACAATATTATTAACTATATTCCTATTCCTGTCACCCGCTTCTTCTACAGAAATATTCTTAGGGTCAGGATTAGATTCACCTGCACTTAATTTAACATCAGTGATCGGTTTATATGGTCTAATCAGAAAACTCTTAAAACCTTTTTCTTTCTCTGACTTATTGTTATTATCAAATATTATATAATATGTTCCAGGCTCATAGAACGTAATCTTGGCTGTTCCATCATCTTTACCGGTTTTATAACTGGTTTTATTAGTATTGGTAGGAACAAATATATTATTATCTAATGTAGTAAATCTAAAGCGTCCCTCTCCACCTGCATTTGCCTTAGCATCATCCGGATCATAAAAGTTTCGTTCTGTCAATGCATTCTTACCATCAGCAGTCTGGAATGTGAAATAATCATTCTCATCAGCCTTAAATACAATGGTTGAAGTTGCGGTTATCGTGAATTTATACCACATCTCAGCAGTTCTGTTAACTCCGGCAGGTATTGTAACTGCCTGTTCTGTAGTAATATTTGAAAGATCATATGCATCTTCTTTTGTACTATACTTAGTTAGCGCCATATATTCAATGGTCAATGTAAATGTTGAATTAGTTCCTGCTGCTTTAAATACTACAGGTTCATTTACTATAACATCGTTTACCGAATCAAATTGTGATGGTCCTGAACCTTTATAAGCATAACCTGACGAAAGATCATATTTCCAATTTCCTTCTTTTGAAAATGTTAAGTTAAAAAACGTTCCACCGGTATGTTCTGTACCATCAATAGTATAAATTCCATAATCCGAAATAGTAAGCATATATGGATCTCCTGATGAACCGGTTCCACTTGCAGGTGTTAATTTTGTTTCTTCAGCATTAACACTTATAGGGAATGCCATGATCATAATGACAAAGACCATAATTCCCAAATAATTAAAAATCTTTTCTTTTTTCTTTTTCATAGAAATCTCCTCCATGGTATTATTTTTATATGTTTGTAATTAATTATAAAAATCATAATTAACAACAATTGACAATTCTCTTACTTCACCGGACCTCCGCAGTATTCACATGTACCCGCCGGTGTGGGAATAGTTGTTGCTCCACAAAGAGGACATATAACCGGAGTCTTCGGTGCAGCAGCTGACTCTCTTTCCTGTCTTGCTTCCTGTCTTGCAGCAGTAAGTACATTCTTAATATCATTGCCCATCTTCTCATATTCCTGATACTCACGATTCTGTCTCTCATTAGGCTTCTGATTCATCGGAAGTGGATTATCCTCATTAGTACGAACAGCCGATGGATTAAGCTGATAGCTTATCGTGTCAAAGTAAGGATTGTTCACATGAATTGTAATGTGGAAATCATATTCAAATATAAACTTAGGCGGATTATAGCTCACCTTATTACCATCCTTATCCTCTCTCTTCTCTTCTGACTTATCTTCATCAATCTTAAAATCTACTCCGGTAACGTCGGAATAATTAATAACATCCGGATTAGCATCCTCAAGATTTCTTGAACGTGTAACTATGAATTTCCTAGCATCCTCATCAAGCAGGAGTTTCATGTTCTCACCAATAGTTCTAGTGGTATGAAATTGCTTAACAGCTTCCTTATTCTCCTCGCGATAAGCAAGCTGTTGTTCAATTTCTTCAACTGTACTGCTTCTCCTATCAGAGAAAAATGGTGACAACTTAGACGCACATTCCTTACACATATTACCGTCTTCTAACTTTCTGTTTCCCAAAAGTCCAATGTCTCCTCCACATATAGAACATTGTTTTTTTTCAAATACTTTACCAAACAAACCCATTTCGTATCTCCTCCTTATTGCAAACATTTATTGAATTTGTAAAATGATATTATTATTTTATAATAAATTGCGGGGTCGCACAACCCCGCAACTAATCACAGAAGTATATTTTCACATGTCATTTTTACCAAAAAATTTTGTTAATAATTCATATATGATTTTTCATCAAGCATTCTTTTTATTCTGTTTCACTTCATACATCATCTGATCACTCTCGTGAATGAATTCGTCAACATCCTCGATTTTTTCTTTTGCGTGAGCCATTCCCACACTAAGCGAAACACCAAGCCTCATCCATGCAAAATCTTTTTCTATTTTTTTCACAAGTTTTTCTGAACGTTTTTTAAGTTCATCCCCAGAAAGTACCTCATCAGCAAGAACCGCAAACTCATCTCCACCAAGTCTTGCAACAAGACTTTCCGGAAAAGCCCTAAGTATCTCTTTTGATGTCTTTACAAGAGCTTCATCACCTTTATTATGTCCTAAGGTGTCATTAATCTTCTTGAAATTATCCATATCCATAAAAAGTACGGTAAGTGACTCATCAGTATGCGCATTAATATAATCAAAGAAATATCTTCTGTTATACAATCCGGTCAGAGCATCCGTATTAGCCTGCTTAAGTATGACCCTCTCATACTCACGTTCACTTGTTATATCACGGAAGAAACAGTAATGACCTGTTATATTTCCGAAATAATCATGCACTTCCTGTTCTGAAATATTGAATATATACTCTTTATCCCCGACTTTATAGGAAACCTCTTCCTGAAAAAGATGCATCTTCTCGTCATATTCTCTGGTCTTGATCGTTATAGTATTATTCTTCTTCCATGTATTGTAATCAAAATCTTTTAGGTCACTATCCGAAATACCAAAGAATTCTTCAAAGATATCATTAACCTCTACAGCCTTCCAATCTTCATCACATATCATAATTCCCATAGGAATATTATCAATAAGCATTGAAAGTTCAAGACTTGTATTGTTAAGATCTGTCATATCATGACCTACTCCAACGGTTCCTGCTACCGACCCATCCCTGCCATATATAGGCGACTTATATGTAATAAAATGTCTCTTTCCCGCATCAGTCTTAACAATCTCATCTGACATTATAAGAGTCTCTTTCTCCATAACTTCACGTTCCGACTCCAAATGCTGCTGTAAAACCTTGTCTTCATCCTCTAACGGAACATCCCATATATAATTATGACCCTTGCCATGACACATTTCTCTTGTCTTATGAACCGTATTCTCAAATTTGTTGTTAACAAACCAGTGAAGACCGCCTTTATCCTTAAACCATATGAGATCCGGAAGACTATCACTAAGTGCCATAAGCCAGTTCTTATAAAGCCATGCATCATATCTCATAAGCAAAAGACGCATAGCACGATTAAACTCAAACTTAATGTATTCTTCCGGCATACCCGTAAGCCAGATATTTAAAATGTTTCTTGGAAAGAAACTTAATGATTTAAAAATCAAGCTCGAATCTCCGGCAAATATTATCATAATACCCGATTCATTCCTCGAAAAATATGGAATT
>CAMHMG010000255.1 GCA_946186175.1 uncultured Clostridia bacterium
AGCAGGACGTATAGATTCATTTTACTCAAAGATTCTTGATGATAAAAAGGGGACAGATGAATGGAGTGCAATTTATGATGAATTTAATGGGAAACTTGAGCAATTAGAGCAAGGATTATATATAAATACAGATTTTGATATTTGGTCTTTGTTATCCAATTATTTGGATAACAACATTAAAAGCTGTTAATGTAAGCCATGCATTGAAACAGATAAAAGGATTAAAGCAGTTAAAGAGTGAGATTGGAAATCGGAGCCAAAGAGGAGAGTGTTATGGAACTTAATATTAATTCACTTCAATATTACAAAGAATATTACGGCATTGATGATGCAATTTATAGATTTTGTCAGGATGCCTACTTGTTTTTCAAAAATAAAGAATATAGTGATGTATTGAAAATAATCGGAATAATACCAATTCTTGCACCTGCCGATGCTTATGAAAATGGGGAATGGAAAGAACATGTTTCATTTATATCTCACAACAGTGTAGCCACAGTTTGGATTAGGATGAATTTGGAACAGTATTTGGAAGCTGACGAGTATGAAAGAAAAAATATGTATAAGGATATGATTTTCAAATCTGTTAAGAAGGTAAAAGGAAAGGGAAAGTTCGACTTAGATGCCTTTAGTAAAGACTTAGAGGAGTATACAAATTCAAAATTGAAGGGATAAGATAATATGTTTGATATAATAAGAAAAATAAACAATTTAGAGAAAAAATATGGCGAAGAGTTTAATTGGGGTACTGAAATAAACAGGGAATTCTATCAAAGTGAACTTGTGAAAGAAACGGTGTTGGCACCATATCAGAATGTGATAGCTTTAGCAAAGAGTTATTCCAATGATGATGTTTTGTTTTTGTTGGATAATAAAGTTTATCGAATTTATCATCTTACATATTCTGATGGGGAACCTCGTTATACAGAGTTCCATGATGGGGAAAAAGTAGTTGAATACATTGAAAAAAGATTTGTAGGGTTTGACGAAGCGCCAAATTCCGGTTTGCGAGGAGGATTATAATGACAATCGAGTACAGACCAGCAACGAAAGAAGATGCTGAACTTCTGGTTAGCATTTATGATGCCGCATTCTATAACGATTATCTGAGATATGGTACGTGCCCAGGATACGGAAACACAAAAGAATATATGCAGCAATCAATAATTGATTTCCCCAAATTCGTGATCATTGCTGATGGCAAACCAGTAGGTTGCATTTCAAGTAAGGCTTTGGAAGCCGGAACATATGAAGTCGGAGTTTTGTGCGTTATTCCGGAGTTTCAGGGCAGAGGAATAGGGACGAAGGCGATTCAGTTTATTAAGACATTGCATGAGGATTGGGCAAGACTCACTTTGGTAACACCGATAGATAAAAGCGAGAATGTAAAGTTTTATACTGAAAAATGTGGTTTTCAAATAGTATCTACTGAAAAAGTTGGAGATGTTGAACTTGCTCGCTTTGTGGCAGAAAGATAAATCGAGATTTGGAAAGAGAAAGAATTGATCAGAATCGAATTATTATCAGCAGAAAATTTTAAACAGGATTCATTGGACAATTATCCAAGAAAACAGGATGTAAAAAAGGTATATCGTAAACACAATGGAGAATATATTCTTGAAGACTGTGTTTATATAGAAGATTGGGATATGGGAAAAAGACGTACTGTTGCAAATGATATGTTATGTATTAACAATACAGGGTTTTAAGGAGGCGAGATCATGACATATAGAGTTATTGATAAAGAAACATATTACAGGAAGGGGGTGTTCCGCCATTTTACGGAGGATTGCAAGTGTTCGACTTCTATAACGGCGAAGATTGATGTGACGGAACTTGTGAAATACTCGAAGGAGAACAACGCGAAGTTCTATGTCAATTTCCTGTATATTCTCTCCAAGGTGTTGAATTCACGGGATGATTACAGGATGGGATATCTTTGGCAGACTGAGGAACTGATCTGCTACGATGTGATCCATCCCACGCAGTATATTTTTCATGAGGATACTGAGACCTGTACGCCGGTATATACAACCTATGATCCGAATTATGAGATATTCTACAGGAACGCTACCTGCGATATAGAGAAGGCAAAACAGACAAGGGAGTATGGTCTAGATATGGAAAAGCACCCGAACTGGTTTGATGCATCTTATATTTCGTGGCTGTCTTATGATTCCCTGAATATTGAATTGCCGGACGGGTTCCTCTATTTTCTGCCAATCATCAACTGGGGTAAATACCGTGAAGAAAACGCAAGGCTTATGATGCCGGTAACGGTTCGTATGAATCATGCAGTAGCGGACGGATATCTGGTTGCAAATGTATTCCGCCTGCTGGAAAAAGAGATGGATGTGTTTTGCGGCTGCGAAAACAGCGAGGCTAATTATATGAAAGTGATTCTTGAAACAGAGAGACTTTTCTTACGCGAAATGAATATGGATGATTTTGATGCTTTATATGTAGTTTTATCAGATCCAAGTATCATGCAGCACTATCCTTATACTTTCGACGAGAAAAGGGTAAGGGAATGGATAGAGCGTAATATGAAACGCTATGAAGAAAATGGATTTGGACTGTGGGCTGTGTGTCTGAAGGATACCGGTGAAATGATCGGAGATTGTGGTTTAACTCTTCAGAATATTGATGGAGAGATACTGCCTGAAATAGGCTATCACATCAGGCGTGACTGCCAGTGCAGGGGTTATGCAAAAGAAGCTGCTGCAGCCGTGCGAAGTTGGGCGTTTCAGAACACAGTTTATCCGGCATTGTATTCGTATTGCAAGTACACAAATATACCTTCCATCAAAACCGCTGAAGCAATTGGTATGCATTTTGACAAAGAGTACCCGGATGAAGCAAATGAAATCACTCATGTTTCAGTAATTAACCGGGAAGATATGGGTCAATGAATAGCATCGAGAGAAAGGACAATAAGCATGAGTAAGTATGAACCTCTTTGGATATGGATCAGAGATAATGGAACGGACGGCATCAAGCTGACGTTTGCGGAAATTGAAGAGATTGCTGGGGAACCAATCGATCATTCTTTTCTTAAATACAAGAAAGAACTTTCGGAATTTGGCTTTTGTGTCAGAAAGATTTCAATGAAGGAAGAGACAGTCATGTTCCAAAGAGTTAAGTGATGGCAAATATAATAACTGGTTTCAGGGCGCTGATCAGTATTGTGCTATTGTTTTGCCCGGTGTTATCTCCGGCATTCTATATGCTTTATCTGATCGCCGGCTTTTCTGATATAATAGACGGAACCATTGCACGAAGAACGAATACGGTCAGCGAGTTTGGAGCGGGATTTGATACTGCAGCAGATTTTGTGTTCGTAGTGGTATGCCTGATAAAATTTTTCCCGGTGATAAGTATGCCGACATGGCTGTGTGTATGGATCGTAATGATTGCACTGATAAAGATAGTCAATATCATCTCAGGATACATTGTACAAAGAAGACTGGTGGCGGTACATTCGGTGATGAATAAGGTGACAGGGGTATTGCTTTTTATACTGCCTTTGACATTTTCCATAGTACCGCTGAAGTATTCAACAATTCCGGTATGCGCAATTGCGACTTTTGCTGCAGTTCAGGAAGGGCACTTTATCAGGACAAATCCGGACAGAAAATGACAGGGTGCTCTTTTCTGCGGATTATACGGATATGGAAAACCTTGTGACCTGGCTTATGACATTTGGAGCAAATGCAGAGGCGCTGGAACCGTCTGAGGTGCGGGACATTATTCGCAGGAATGCGGAAGAAACACTAAAAATCTATGGAGGATTAGCACAATGAGATTAGATGGATTTGGTTTGTTGGTTGATGACATGGCAAGGATGATTCGCTTTTACAGGGATGTTCTCGGATTTGAGATCAAGGAAGAAGAGAATACTTCTAATGTTTATCTTGTAAAGGATGGAACACTTTTTCTGCTTTACGGCAGGAAGGATTTTGAGAAGATGACAAGCCGGCGGTATGAGTATATAAAAGGGCTGAACGGTCATTTTGAAATAGCGCTGTATGTCGATACTTTTGAAGAGGTGGATGAAGCATATAAGAAGGCCGTGGAAAATGGAGCGACATCCGTGCTGGAACCGGAGCTTGAACCTTGGGGACAGAGAACCTGCTATATCGCTGATCCGGAAGGCAACTTGATAGAGATCGGTTCCTGGAATAAGTCTTATGAAACAAAAGACTTGATGGAGGGGTGCTGATTGTTCGGTGGACGATCGTTTAGCACCGACCGATGTAGGACGGATTTTGCGGACATTCAAAATAAAAAAGAATGTGGAGGTA
>CAMHMG010000256.1 GCA_946186175.1 uncultured Clostridia bacterium
ATAAATGCCGGAAACCCGCATAAATACAGGCTTTCGGCATTTTAGTCCGTTATTCAAACTCTATCGTTCCGGGCGGTTTACTTGTGAGATCATAGAATACTCTGTTAACCCCCTTAACTTCATTGATTATTCTGTTCATAACATTCTGTAACACCTGCCACGGAATCTGTGCACTTTCAGCTGTCATGAAATCGATTGTCTTAACCGCACGAAGAGCTACAGCATAATCATAGGTTCTCTCATCTCCCATGACACCAACCGAACGCATATTGGTAAGCGCTGCAAAATACTGGTTAGGCATCCATGAAGGGAACTCATCATCTCCATGTATTATATTCTTATCAGATACATCTTTATCTTCATCCTCATACTCTACCTGGTACGCTCCTCCGCGCCATGCCTTAACAGCTTTGTCGATTTCCTCTCTATAGATAGCATCAGCATCCTGCACTATCCTTACCTTTTCATCGGTTATATCTCCAATTATTCTGATACCAAGTCCTGGTCCCGGGAATGGCTGGCGATATACGAGATAATCAGGTATTCCAAGCTCAAGACCAACCTTTCTTACCTCATCCTTGAATAGATCACGAAGAGGCTCAATGATCTCCTTAAAATCCACATAGTCAGGAAGTCCTCCAACATTGTGGTGCGACTTTATAACCGCCGACTCTCCGCCAAGTCCACTCTCTACTACATCAGGATAAATGGTACCCTGCACAAGAAAGTCAACAGCACCTATCTTCTTCGCTTCCTCCTCAAATACACGGATGAACTCCTCGCCTATTATCTTACGTTTTGCCTCAGGTTCTGTAACACCTGCAAGCTTATTATAATATCTGTCTTTTGCATTAACTCTGATAAAGTTAAGATCATACGGTCCGTCAGGTCCAAATACTGCCTCAACCTCATCGCCTTCATTCTTTCTCAATAAGCCATGATCAACAAATACGCATGTAAGTTGCTTGCCAATAGCTTTCGACAAAAGCACTGCTGCCACCGAAGAATCAACTCCGCCTGAAAGCGCGCATAACACTTTGCCGTCACCAACTTTATTGCGGATAGCTTCTATCTGCTGCTCAACAAACGAATCCATTGTCCAGTCACCTGTACAGCCACACACTTTATATACAAAGTTAGACAACATCTCTTTACCTTTGATGGTGTGAAGCACTTCCGGATGGAACTGAATTGCAAAGAGTTTCTTTTCAAGATTCTCTGCCGCTGCAACAGGACAGTCAGCAGTAGTCGCTACAACCTCAAAGCCAGGTGCCACCTGGCTGATATAGTCATTGTGACTCATCCAGCATATCGTCGTTTCCGGTATCTTTTTAAACAGTGCAGAAGAAGAATTAACCTTAACTTCAATCTTGCCGTATTCTCTGACAGGTGCCTTCTCTACCTTGCCGCCTAACTGATGCATCATAAGCTGCGCACCATAGCAAAGACCAAGCACCGGTATCCCAAGTTCAAACAACTCGTTCGTGTAAGCAGGAGCCCCTTCCTCATAACAACTGTTAGGACCACCAGTCAAAATGATTCCTTTCGGATTCATCTCCTTAATCTTATTAATATCTGTCTTATATGAATAAATTTCACAATAGACATTGCACTCACGTACTCTTCTGGCAACAAGCTGATTGTATTGTCCACCAAAATCTATAACAATAACTAATTCTTTATTCAAATTATTACCTCCCCCTCTTATTCTGCCTTCTCAGGTTCGTTTGCATTGCTGTCTGTAACAGGAGTGCTGCTTGAACTCTTGCCCAGTTTTTTCAGCATCTCTTCTTTTGCGGCGTCTAACTGGTTATCCTCTTCACCCTTAGACTCCTTATATTTTGCCGAATCGAATTCAACTTCGATATCCGGTTCAATGCCAAGTTTATGAATATCATTTCCGTTAGGTGTAAAATATTTCGCTATTGTAACTTTAACAGCAGAGCCGTCATCAAGCGGAAACATTCTCTGAACTATACCTTTTCCATAAGTGGTTGTTCCCACCAATGTTCCAATACCATAGTCCTTGATAGCGCCTGCAAAAATCTCTGACGCAGAAGCACTATATCCATTGACCAATAACACCAACGGTTTGGTAAACTGTTGTTCATCCGTTGAATTATAGGAATCTATAATATTCCCGGCCTTATCCTCAGTATATACTATCTTTCCTTCAGGAAGCATGAAGTCAAGCATCTCAACCGCAATGTCGAGAAGTCCGCCTCCATTATCACGAAGGTCCACAATAAGTCCTTCCATTCCCTGTACGTTAAGATCTCCAACCGCATCTATAAATTGCTTCGCTGTAACTTCGTAGAAACTTGATACAGCAATATATCCTATATTATCAGAGAGCATCTTATATTCTACAGTCGGGTTCTCAACTTTCTTTCTCTTCATGGTATAATCATGATCTTTTCCATCAGAGCTTCTATATACAGTAAGTGTAACCTCTGTGCCTTCAACACCGCGAATCTTATCTACCACTGCATCTAACTCCTGCTCTCCGACATCCTCGCCATCAACCTTGGTAATAACATCCTCTGCTTCTATTCCGGCTTCCTTGGCAGGGCTTCCGTCAAACACCTTGACAACCGTTATTCTCTTGGTATCAACAGCCTGAGAGACCTGAACTCCGACACCAACATATTCACCCTCTGTATCCTCCATAAATTCAGCATACTCTTCCTTTGTATAATATACAGAATAAGGATCATCAAGCCCTTCCATATATCCCTTGATCAAGCCATCCTGTTTTGCCTGCTCATCTTCTTCAAAGTAGAAATTATCATCCAGTATCTTCTGGATTTTTTCAAGCTTGTCATTTGTTTCTTCACCGACGACATCACTTCCCTTAATAGTATTAACCTCTGTTGTAGCGGCTCCTTCTGACGAAGCCGCATTTGATGTTTCCTGCGAAGAAAACGTTTCGTCTAATACCATTTTTGCTTTCCCGCAGCCAACAAGTGATACAACCATTATCGACAAAAAAGTAAATGTCAAAACCTTCCTATAAAGCTTCATAAACTATTGCGTCCTTCCTTCTATCTATTAAATAATTTATTGCAGATATGTTAATGGATCAACATACGTACCATTAACCCGCACGCCAAAATGACAGTGCGGACCGGTCGAAATACCTGTCGACCCTGCCTGTGCTATAGTCTGACCGGCTGAAACACTCTGTCCTACCGAAACAAGCAGCGACGAGTTATGCATATATAATGTTACGACTCCTCCTCCATGATCTATGCAAACATAATTGCCTTCAGCATAATTATATGTCGCAACTATTACCGTTCCTGATGCAGCAGCCACGATAGGATCTCCTGTATTACAGGCAATATCAATTCCTTTATGATTAGAGCTTGCTCCGGCAACCGGCGATTCCCTGCCTCCAAAATATGATGTAATCTGATTGTTACCGGGCGCCGGCCACGTGAACACACCTCCTGTATATTCTGTTGCTGCAGCCATAGTCAATGCAGCCTGTTCAGCAGAAAGAATTATAGCTTCAGCCTCTGCTTTTGCATTCATGTATTTCTTAACTTCTTCTTCCTGTCCGGCTATTGAAACATTATATTCTTCAATCTGTGCTTTTTTCTCATCCTCTAATTGATTCATTGCTTCCTGCTGAGCCTTAACTTCAGCCTGAAGTTTTATATTACTTTCAAGATCTTTATCAAGTTTCATCTTGATGTTAGCCACCTTTTCCTTGGCCTTTTTAAGTTTTTTAAGTATATTATAATCATATTCTGAAACACAGGATACGTATTCTGTCTTATTAAGCATATCTGTCATTGACGAAGCCGTCAACAGTACATCAAGATAACTCTTATTACCCGACTCATATACCATCTGTATGCGTTTCTTCATCTGCTCGTACTGACTTTCCTGAGCCGCTTTTGCATCAGCAAGCTGTTGCCTCGTCTCTTCTATTGAAACCTCAAGCTCTTCCTTATTAATCTCCAAATGTGTCTTTTCAATCTGAAGCTGGTTAAGAACCTTATCCAATTCAAGAACGTACATTTCAAGGTCATACTTAGCACTCTTAAGATCCTTAAGTATTGCTTCTGCTTTCTTGAGCGCTTCCTCCGCCTCTGAAGCATCCTCTCTTGCCTGTAATACTGAGGCATCCGATGGACCATTAAATATTGAAGGATCATAAGTTTGCTGTGTAGTAGCCTGGTTGTCTGTTTTTTTATCACTATCTTTCTTTTTTGTAGATTTCTCTGTCTTTTTGGTATCTTTGGATTTAGCCTGTGTCGTCTTCTCGGCACTTGTTGCAGGCGC
>CAMHMG010000257.1 GCA_946186175.1 uncultured Clostridia bacterium
ATAGCAACAAGAGAAAGCTTTGGTAATGCTTTGGTTGAGCTTGGAAAGGAATATGATAACATTGTTGTATTAGATGCAGATCTCGCAGCAGCAACAAAGACTAACATTTTTCAGAAGGTGTTTCCTGAAAGACATATAGATTGTGGAATCGCAGAGAGTAATATGATGGGAATAGCCGCAGGACTGGCACTTACAGGGAAGGTGCCTTTTGCCAGCAGCTTTGCAATGTTTGCAGCGGGACGTGCGTATGAACAGGTGCGTAATTCAATAGGTTATCCCGAAATTAATGTCAAGATTGGAGCTACTCACGCGGGAATATCTGTAGGTGAGGATGGAGCAACGCATCAGTGTAATGAGGATATTGCTTTAATGAGAACAATACCGGGAATGGTAATAATGAATCCTTCTGATGATATTGAGGCAAAAGCCTGTGTTAAGGCAGCATATGAACACAAGGGACCTGTATATATGAGATTTGGCCGACTTGCTGTTCCTGTTATCAATGACAATCCTGATTACAAGTTTGAGCTCGGAAAGGGAGTTACTTTAAAAGAAGGTAATGATATAACAATTGTCGCTACAGGACTTGAGGTGTACCAGGCACTTGATGCGGCAAAACTTCTTGAAGCCGATGGGATAAATGCAAGGGTGATCAATATTCACACTATCAAACCGATAGATGAGGATATAATTGTCAAAGCGGCAAAAGAGACCAAGAAGATATTCACAGTAGAGGAACATTCAATTATCGGAGGTTTGGGTTCTGCAGTGTGTGATGTTGTCTGTGATAAGGCTCCTACACTGGTTTATAAGATTGGAATCAGAGATAAGTTTGGTGAATCGGGACCTGCATTGGAATTGATTCACAAATATAAGCTTGACGGACAGGGAATATACGAGCAGATCAAAGAAAACCTGTAATTGTTTGTTGGTAATTAAATGGGGTGATATACTATATGGACAGAAAATCTAGGTATTCAGCAGGAATCAAGCGCAAGGTGATAGTGGTTGATGATGAATATGTCAACAGACAGATGCTTGGCTTTATAATAAGTCAACAATATGATGTAATATATGCTGAGAACGGCAGGGATGCTTTGGAAAAGATTCGTGAGACTAAGTCTGAATTATCACTTGTGCTTCTGGATATAATGATGCCGGAGATAGACGGATTTGAAGTTATCAGGATTATGAAAGAGGATGCTGAACTTAAAAACATACCGATTGTTGTTCTTACAGCTGATGAGTCAGCAGAGGTCAAGAGTCTTGAACTGGGTGCGGCCGATTTCATAATGAAGCCGTATAACAGACCGGAAGTTATTCTGGCAAGAGTTGGAAGAATAGTTGAACTTAAGCATGACAGAAGTATCATTAGTGATACTGAAAGAGATACTATTACCAGATTATATAATCGCAATTATTTTTATGAATATGCGTCTGAACTTGACCGGTATTTTCCGGATTGGCAGATGGATGCAGTTGTTATTGATGTGGATCATTTTCACCTTGTCAATTCGTTGTATGGCAGAAACTTTGGAGATAAGGTGCTTGCTAAGATTGCAGACACATTGAGAAACATTTTGTCCGACACTATGGATGGATATGCCTGTAGATATGAGGCTGATAAGTTCTATCTGTATAGTACTCATATTAATGATTATGAGAGTATTAGAAACAGGATAACGTATGAGATTAATTCTCTTGGCGAGAATACTCAGATAAGGATTCGTATTGGCGTTTATCTCGATGTCGATAGGACACTTAGTCTGGAAGACCGGTTTGACAGGGCAACTCTTGCATGCAACAGGATTAGGAATAATTATACTGTTGCCATTGCTTATTACGATAATAAGTTACATCAGGATGCGATCTTTGCCGAGAGACTGATCAATGATATTCATAAATCTATAGAAAATCATGATCTTATAGTATATTATCAACCCAAATATGCGATACAGGGTGATAAACCGCATCTTCAGAGTGCTGAGGCATTGATACGATGGAAGCATCCGGAGTTCGGAATGATAAGTCCGGGTAAGTTTATACCGTTATTTGAGGATAATGGATTGATACAGGTTTTGGATCACTATGTCTGGGAAGAAGCTGCTAAGCAGATAAGAAAGTGGAAAGATGAATATGATGTTACAGTGCCTGTATCAGTTAATGTTTCCAGAATGGATATATATGATTCAAAGCTTGAAAACAGATTGTTAGACATATTAAAGGAAAATGCATTGAAGCCTGAGGAACTATTGCTAGAGATAACAGAGTCGGCATATTCTGATGATCCCAAACAGCTTGTTGAGGTGGTTCAAAGTATAAGAAAGCTTGGATTTACTATTGAGATGGACGATTTTGGATCGGGGTATTCATCTCTTAATATGCTAACGATGCTGCCTATAGATGTCTTGAAGATGGACATGCAGTTAGTTAAAAATGTTCATACAGATGAACGAAGTCTTAAGCTTGTCAAGCTGGTTGAAGAAATCGCAGAATATATGGGATATAGGGTTATAGCTGAGGGCGTAGAGAATGAAGAGCAGTACAATCTGCTGAAAGAAATCGGATGTGATGTTATACAGGGATTCTATTTCTCAAAACCGTTACCGCCGGAGGAGTTTGTTAAGTTATTTGAGAAGGCATAGATAAGAATAATCGTAATTGTTCAAGTAGAAGCTCGCATTTACTGCGAGACTCGTAGAAAAAGTATACGAATAATAAATGTATGGAGGGATAAACTATGTTAACAATTGATGCACTTAAGGAATTTGGAGCTAATACGGATGAGGGAATGAAGCGCTGCTTTGGAAAAGAGGAGTTTTATTTAAGACTTGTAAAGACTGTTCCTAATGAGCCTGCTTTTGAGCAGCTAAGTACTGCAATTGATGAAGGGGATTTGAAAAAAGCCTTCGAACATGCACATGCATTAAAAGGTGTTCTTGCTAATCTTTCACTCTCTCCGCTATCAGAACCAATGAGTGAGATGACAGAACATTTAAGAGCAGGAGAACAGATGGATTATAAGCCGTTTCTTGATACGATCATTTCAAAGAGAGATGAGCTTAAAGCAATGTGTGAAGAGTAGAAGGTAACAAAAAGGGGGTATTGTATGGATTCAAAAACTATGAATAAGCTTACTTATGGGTTGTTCGTTCTTACGTCTAGAGAGGGAGATAAGGACAATGGGTGCATTATCAATACAGGCATTCAGGTGACATCGGAGCCTAACAGGATAGCATTTGCTGTTAATAAGGCGAATTACACTCATGATATGATCGTTAATACTAAGAAGTTCACACTATCTATAATTTCACAGGATGCTGATTTTGAATTGTTCAAGCATTTTGGGTTTCAGTCAGGAAGAGATATTGACAAGTTCGCCGGATTTACAGATTGTAAGAGGGGATTTAACGAAGTTAATTATATTACCAAGGGTACCAATGGATTCATTGCCGGCTGGGTTGAGCAGGCGATAGATCTTGGAAGCCATACATTGTTTGTTGCGGCAGTTACGGATATGGAGATACTATCTGGCAGTCCTTCAATGGATTACGGATATTATCATGCAAATGTCAAACCTAAGCCGCAGGCTGTTGGCAAGACAGCAGACGGGCAGACGGTTTGGAGATGTACAATATGCGGATATGAGTATGTTGGAGAGGAACTGCCTGACGATTTCATCTGTCCGATATGTAAGCATCCGGCTTCGGATTTTGAGAAAGTAACTAAGTAGAATTATCTGTATACAGCGGCGCTTAGCAAAGCTGAGCCTAATGGCGAAAGGTGAGATTAGCAAAGTCGTTTACCATGAAAGTCCATATATGGGATTGCGCCTTATGACAGGTGCAATCCCATGTTTCTTTTAGAGGATACCTTTTGTAGTGGATCCGGTATATGTTCTTATTCCACCTATACAATTGATGACGGTATATCCCATTTCGGAGAGCTTTCGTGCAGCCTGCATACTGGATCCACCGGTATCGCAATAGACTATAAGAGTTCTGGATTTGGGGAGATTTACCTGGTTTGCATTTATTTTTTCTAATGGCAGATTAACAGACATGGGTATATGTTTTTTATAGAAACGTTCGGGTGTACGGACATCAACTATTATAGCATTATTGTTCATTGCGGTTGTCAGGATATTGCGGATATTAATGTTTTCAAAGGTCATGATACGCCTGCCGGTAAATATACTTATTATTATTTTATGCTAAGATGGTTGGTGTGTGTATTGGGTAGGTGATTTT
>CAMHMG010000258.1 GCA_946186175.1 uncultured Clostridia bacterium
AGAGGTTCAAAGACCTCCTCCATCATGGTCATACCATAGAAGAGCAGACCAAGACCGATCATTATTCCTGTAATATCCATTACTTTCTGACTGTCAGGACTTTTCTGCTTATTTTGTTTCCTGAGCACTATAACTATTAACATGCCAAGAGCTAGAAGCATTGGCGCGAATGATGATGGCTTTAACAACTGAAAGATAATGCTGCCTGAACCGAGATCACCAAGTCTTAATATCTGGGCGGTAAATGTACTTCCCACATTTGCACCGAATACTACAGGTATAGTCTGGGAAAGCTTCATTATTCCTGCATTTACAAAACCGATAAGCATTAAAGTTGTGGCAGCAGAGCTTTGTATTACTCCGGTGACACCCACACCAAGTCCCCAGCCCTTGATAGCACCAACGCCTTTCTTTTTGCTGGTGGTCAATGTCTCTAATATTTTCTCAAGGCTTCCGCCTGCAAGCTTTTGTAAAGATGAGCCCATAAGGCTCATACCGAAAAGGAAAAGCCCAACTCCTCCGAATAAGTTTATTATTGAAATGATATTCATATGCATACTCCTTATATTATGATCGTGCATCGCTAATATAATGCTTGAAAATAAAAACAAGGTTATGTGAATGTAAAATCCGGGTAAAAAAATTAATTTTTATAATATATTTTGATACCCAATGATATACGAGTTGTGCATTTTGTATAGCAACCATAAGCAGACCTTGACGCAGTCGTTGGTACTTATATGAGCACAACGTGCGAATTTAGTACCACTACGACGGAGACAGAGCGAAAGCGTGTCTGTTATGGGGCTATGCAAAATACACAACACAAGAAAGGAAAATCGAGTTTCGCAATTACCTATTTCCACTATTTTTTTGAAAGGAGAATATATGCATGGCATTGGAAAATGGTGAAAAGAGCATATTCCGAAAAAATACCGGTTGTTCGTACTGGGCAGAAAGAAATAGATGGAAGTGCTGTAGGCGCGTGTATAATAAGAGGGAGGTCTATATGGGAAAATATGTAAATACAATTGTGTTAAATAAAGATGCTGCACAGGCCTGATCTCGCTTTGGTTTCCTTTTGCATCGTTGGTGGCTACGATCCCGAACGGTCCGAAATCAAAGGCAAAAGGGTTGGCTTGGGTGGTCATTGTCTTAGATATTCTTCTGCTTATTTACTGGCTGCTCAGCGCAGTGTTCAATGTGGTATATCCTCTAACAATGCTTTCGTAGAAAAAATACCGGGAGCGCATTGTCAGACAAGTGACTATGCGCTCCTGATGGACATTTATACGTATTAAGACTTATGAAAGCAGACCGGTTACACAGAACTACAATATTGAGTTAGAGCTTGATCAGTATACCTGAATAAGATGGCAAAGAAAAGATGAGATTGTTTGCGTTGTCGAGGTGAAACAATTCGGTTTTTTCGTCTGTATTTCCTCCAAAACAGGTGTGATCTGAGCATAAGAGCAGTTCCGGTTTTTTTGTATCTATTGAATTAATTATGTAATTGTCTTGGACACTGTCACTGAAATTGAAAACCGCAAGGAGCTTTTCCTTTTTGTTTTGACGAAGAAAAGCGTATATGAGACGCTGCTCCTGATTACAGTCAACCCATTGAAAACCGGTTTCTTCATAATCGTCTTCGGTAAGGGAGGGCTGTGTAAGATATATCCGGTTTAGTTTTTTTATAAAGTCATGAAACTGCCTATGGATGGAATCCTGAAGCAATTCAAAGTCCAGCTGCCGCTTTTCACTCCATTCCCTAAGTTGAGCCAGTTCATTTCCCATGAAATTCAGTTTTTTACCCGGATGTACAAGCATATACATATATAGTGCTCTTGACTGGGCATATTTTTCATTTTCGTTTCCATACATTTTATTGACAATCGTTCCTTTTTCGTGGACGACTTCATCATGTGAAAGCGGAAGAAGATAGTGCTCATTTTTAAAGTAAAGCATTGAAAAGGTGAGCTTATGGTAATGCTGTGAGCGCTGATCCGGGGCAATTGAAAAATAGGAAAGGGTATCATTCATCCATCCGAGATCCCATTTGTAATCAAACCCTAGTCCACCCTGTTCCACTTTCAGGGTGATTCCCTGATAGCTTGAGCTGTCTTCTGCGATCAGCATACAGCCCGGATTGAACTGTTTCAGATTATTATTCATGTTTTTAACAAATTCAAGTGCACTTCCATTTATGCCCCGTCTTTCATCACCCTGCCAGAAAATGATTCTGCTGACAGCATCCATACGCAGACCGTCAAAATGAAATTCTTTTAGCCAGTAATTTGCTGAGGATTGTAAAAAGCTTTTTACTTCACCTCTTGAGTGCATAAAATTACAGCTTCCCCATTCGCTTATGCCAACGTCATTGTTGGGATATTCATATAACGGGGTGCCATCATATTTTGAAAGTCCATATGAGTCAATCGCAAAATGAACCGGAACAAAGTCAAGGATTACACCGATATCATTTTGATGGAGTTGATCGATGAGCTTCATCAACTGGTTTGGAGTGCCATATCGACTTGTGGGTGAGAAATAACCTGTTGTCTGATATCCCCAGCTTTCGTCACATGGATGTTCGCATAGAGGAAGAAATTCAACATAATTATAGGAACATTCTTGCAGATAGGGTATAAGGACATTTCCAAGTTCTTCATAATTGTACCAATCATCCGGCTGATTTCCGGGCTTTTTAAAGGAGCCGGCATGGAGCTCATAGATGTTGAGGGGTTTCTGCAGCATAGAAGAGCGTTTTTTCATCCATTTTGTATCTGTAAATTTATAGCTTTCAAGATCCCATGTTATGGATTTATGGTCCGGACGAAGTTCCATAAAATAACCATAGGGATCACAATGGTCTGTATGACCGTTGTTCGAATGGATCCGATATTCATAAGGGGTGCAGCAGGGGAGCTTCTCAACAGTTGCTTCGTAAAATTGCCCATTGTAAACCTGTTTCATGGGAATACTTGTATCTGCAAGTATCAGATCTACGCCTTGAGCCTGCGGTGCAAATGTTCGGAAAGTGGTTGCTTCCGGTGTAAAATGTGCGCCAAGCCATTTGTATGCGTCAAATGTTTGTCCTGTATAAAAATTGTATAAATCCATAGATTACCTCCTTTAATTGACTCGTGTATAATATTGTACTATAATAAATATATCTGATATCGGGTTAAAATCAATCTCCGATTATAGAAAATAGTCAATTAATTGACACAATACAATAATCGTACAGAATTGATCTGGTAATGGGGATTTATAAGATGCACCGCTTAATTGCAAATACCCTGGATAATGATTACACGTGGCAGTATATTCTGTTCGCGAGTATAATAAGGAGTATGACATGGATTTGAGGGAAAAGAAAACAATTAGAAGTATCAAGAATGCATTTCTGGAAATACGATCAAGAACACCACTTGAGAGAATTACGGTTAAAGAGTTATGTGAGCGTGCGGAGATAAGTAAAGCAACTTTTTATCTTCATTACAGGGATATATATGATCTGTCAGATATACTCCAGATGGAGATAATAAAAAGTATTATTGATTCTATTCAAAACGTAGAGGATATGATTTATGATCCCTGTAAAGTAAGCCGTGAAACGGTAGATGCATTTTTTGCAAATCGTTCAATGATAAATATTTTATTTTCCGGCTCCCAATTTGCAAGGCTTCCGGAACAATTAGAGAGTGAAATAAAGTCTACGTTGTTTGAGAAGTATCCGGATTTAAAAGATGATGTGTATGTCAATGTGCGTATCACATATCAATTGATGGGAAGCTTTTATTCGTACTACAAATATGAGAATATTTTTGGCTTTGATAAAGTCAGAACTAGTGTGAATGATATCACCAGGTTATTTGAAAAGGCGATCAGACATGATAAATCAATCCCTTACAGCCAAAGCATAGAGGAATGAGATGCTATGGAAGTACATGCTGCTGGATAAGGATAGATATAGTTCTTCATAATCATACGGTTTTCTCTGTCAGCAGATATCCCCTTCCTATCACGGTCCTAAGCTGCACGGCGGCATCTCCCAGATGTTTGCGGAGGTTTTTGATATGATTGTCAATGACGCGCTCATTCCCGTCGTAGTCGTAGCCCCATACAATGGTGAGGAGCTGTTCCCTGTTTAGCACTCTTTCCGGCTGTTCCATCAAAGCCTTTAACAGATCGTATTCTTTTCTGGGAAGCTCAATTATCATACCGTTTATGT
>CAMHMG010000259.1 GCA_946186175.1 uncultured Clostridia bacterium
ATCATGTCATATTGATTTCTTGTGACTTTTTCCTTTAAGGAAGTGGTTATATCATATCCACCGGATAGCGCAGATTGGCAGGGTCTTTCCTTATATCCTCATCGGTATAAGGTTTGAGCAGTCTTTGAAAAAAACCAACATGAAACAGATTTACTTTAACCTATTCTGTTTATTCCTGTCAACATCAAATACCTTAATGCGCCACCTGCTTTTTAATAATATGAATATTTTATAATATCAAAAGCAACGCTTCAAGGTGATGTGTCAGAATGTCACATGAACATGTGTTTGGTTGAGGATTGTGACAAAAAAATTCTCCGATACTCATAATCGAATATCGGAGAATTCTGAGAGAATATCAATCAAAAAGATCATCCATTACGATAACCGACTGGATCTCACCGGAATACTTATTATCAATCAGTCCATAAGTAGTTATTATGGTCGGATAGATGGCATACTTTGTTCCGGTTACATTCTGCAGATCACTAATCCTTGTTCTTATCTTTTCGTCATCTTCTTTTTTCAAGGTATACTGGGATGTACCATATTTCATCTCACATAAGTTGATAACCTGGTCCTTACGGGCTATCAGCATATCTATCTGCGAGCCTCTGACGCCTTTTTCTTTATCCTCTTTGCAGTACCACGAACACACCTCCGTCTGCACTCCCGAGATTCCAAGTTTCATTTTTATCTGCTTTTCATGCCGCAGACAGACCCTTTCAAATGATAATCCCATCCAGGAATTAATAGCCGGATTATTCAACTGATGTGACCAGAACTGTTCATCATTAGTACCGTCAGCAAGAAAGCTGTAATAGAACAATGTATAATTATCTATCAATTGATAAACAGCATTCTTCTTTTTCATTCCAAAGGAATTATACTTTCTGATAAAACCACAGCTTTCCAATTCCTCAAGTTTCTTTGTAAGATCACCTGAGTTGGTAATTCCTGAATTGTCAATAATCTCTTCTCTTGTCATTCCGACCTTCTTTGTAGCAAGAGTCTCAATTATTCTGATATGCACCTGCGGATTACGAAATATTGATGCGTACAGATACTTGAACTCATCCTTAAGGGGCGCATCATTTTCAAACAGAATCCTGTCAATATTCTGCGCCATGCTCTGACCCTTTTTCAGGAAACTCCAATAATAAGGCACTCCGCCAAATATCATATAATACTGCATTATCTGGCTTCTGTTGAAAACAAGCCCTTTCTCTTTGATATATTCTTCACACTCAGATAATGTAAATGTATCCAGATGAATCTGCTCGGTCAATCTGTTATACAAACCGCCTTTGTCATGGACGACCTTAGAAAGTATCCATGATGATGCCGACGCACAGACAATCAATACGATGTCATCTCTTGCAGAGGCCCATCCATTCCAAAAATGCTCCAACGCAACTATAAGATCTGAGTTTTGCGTATCCATCCAGGAAAGTTCATCAATAAAAATTATTTTTTTCTTTTCAGAAGAATTTCTGACAACATCTTTGAGATATTCAAATGCTTCCAGCCAATTCTTTGATTTTCTTACAGGCACTAATCCTGAATCTTTAATGCTTGATTCGAAAGCAAACAATTGGTCCTCAAGGGTTCCTTTCGATAATCCTGCATGTTGAAATGTAAATCTGTTTTTGAACGTCTCTCTTATAAGATAGGTCTTTCCTATCCTTCTCCTTCCATATACCGCAACAAAATGTGACCTGTCATCATTAAGTGTCTCTTCTAATATTTTCATCTCCTTATTTCTGCCAGTCACCATAACGCAAACCACCTTTCAACTCTTCTTAATCTTATATTTTTTATCATTTTAAGTAGATTCTACAATAATTTTTGAGGAAAATCAACAATAGATCAATTTCAATTTTACTTAAACTCTTTATTTTATATATTTTAAGTAAATTCAATTCTAAAAAGAGTATATTTTCAATCAAAAATTCTCCGATACTCATGATCGAATACCGGAGAATTCTAAAAGGATATTATATGATTTCCATGTTGCTATGTTATTGTATATCAATGAAAGTATTATCGATCACCAAAAAGCTGTTTTGCGACTTCTCACTTCACGGTAACCTTTGCCTTCTTAGTAAGTCCGTTGATAGAGTATACATAAATGGTACATGTACCTTTCTTGATACCTTTGACCTTACCGTTCTTGTCAACAGTTGCAATGGCTTCATCTTATGATCTGTATCTGAACTTAGCGCCATGACTCTTTGGTATATGCTTCTTATTCTTATCAACCAGCACAACCTTCGCCTTGATTTTGGCAGTCTTACCAACCTTAACGCTGTATTTGCTCTTTGTCAGTTTAAGAGATTTAACATTGGTATATTTTGTATTCTTAACGCCAACTACATGAGCCTCTTCACTGGTTGCAAGGATTTCTTTTTTACCTCTTAACATCTTGTAAGCAGATACCTTAATCTTAAAGTTCTTCTTAAGATCAAGTTTTTTACCATTGATCTTTGTAACAGATAACTTGGTTGTAGAGCTTGTTGTTATTGTCTTTACCGGTTTTGTAAAATTCTTACCACAGTACTGAACATATACATCATAGCCGTCTGCAGATGGAGCCTTTGTCCACTTGATCTGAATCTTACTGCCTTTCTGGGTAACAGTGACTTCCTCATTAAGTGCAAGTTTTGACTCCTCTTTAGCTGCGATAAATTCTGCCTCTTCCTTTTCTGCCGCCTTTAATGCTTCTTCTGCGTCTGTAAGTTTCTTAAGTGTAGCGGCATCAACCTTTGCCTTCTGATCCTCTGTCAATGAATCATAGGCTTTTCTTGCAGCCTCAACAGCTGCCTTATCAGCTGTTGTTACCGCAGCAATGTCAGGCAGATTATCAATCATATCTTCTACTTATCGGTTCCGGGAACATTCGGCCATAAGCGTTTATTACTGACTCAGCTGTTTTCTTTTCATATTCCTTATAGGCAGGAGACCATGTCATCATATATTCCCAGAATTCATCATTTTTTTCACCCTGACAGACCGGTATTTTTTCCAGCAGGTATTGGAGATACATCTTTACATTGACATCATTAGCTTTTGCTGTTTCGACGATCGAATACATAGTGGCATTTACATATGCACCCTTGATGCTGTCTGCAAACAGCCAGTTGGATCTTCCTATACTGTAGCTGCGGATAATCCTCTCGGCTCTGCCGTTATCGATCGGAATGCTGCCATCTTCAAGAAACACACGCAGGTGTTTCTCCTGATTAACAGCATAACTGACTGCCTTCTGCATTCTTTCTGAATAAGTATCATCAGAGCCATCAAGGAAATGTATATACTCGAACAGTTCATCAAGTCGTGGCTTTACTGATCCGAGACGCGCCTGCTTTCTTTCATGCGGCAGCATGTCTCTCAGCCGGTTCTCCTCTGCATATACAGCTCTTATGAGCAGCAGGACTTTAGTCTCTGGAAGCCCCGCGAGTTCTTCGTCAGTCATGGATGCGACATCATTTACAAAAAATGCTTCTGCAAAATATCTCCTGCAGTGCATCATGCAGCCGGTCACTGTTATATTTCCGTCCGCTTCGGATTCCAGTACCTGATACGAAACATAAGCATCACATGTGATATATCCCATGAATTCTCCGAACAGCTTTCTCAGATGGTCTGTTCCTCTTGTTGCCTCATAACAGAAAACAACTATGGGATCACAGTCCGAAAGCTCTGATGTACAATGCACCCACATATAGCTTTTATGTCCCGGGCTGCGCCCATCTTTGTTCACCTGGATAAATGTCTCATCATTCTGTATATAACGCTCCTTTACAAGCCTTGTACACATATATGTACTGACGTCATCAAGAAAACCGGGAACAATGCTGTTGGCCCAGTTGATCATCGTCTGTTTTGAAAGACTGATTCCTGACAGAGCAAAATCCATCGACTGCCTGCAGAAAGGAATGCCCATAACGAATTTATTATAAAGGATATCAGCCATTACCGATGGTGAGACATAGCTGTGCTGCATTAGAGGATCTGCTGCTGCTGAATGCTATCACATTTTTCACTTTTGACGTTTCCCTGCTGCCGAAGCCGTCATCTCCGGATTCTTCTTCAGGGCTTTCATCATCAAAGTCTTCAGCCTTATTATAAGCCTCATCGACCATATCCATAAACCGCTCTGTTTTCCTCCCATACGTGGATCTGGTGTTCAATGTATTTTTCTCGATCTCTCTTGCAAGCAGCTGCTTT
>CAMHMG010000260.1 GCA_946186175.1 uncultured Clostridia bacterium
TAAAAAATATATTGAGAATTTCTACGTTATATTATCTATGTCAAAGGGCCAGAATATGAAAGCAGGTATCTGTTCATATAATGGCATCTTAACATTTACATTTAGTACTAATCTGATTAATACTGCAATTCAGAAGAAATTCTTTCAGATTATTGCAAAGGACGAAGTTGACGTTGGAATTGAAACTAATGGTGCTTATTATGAGTGAGAGTACACAGCAAACCCGCAATGTATGATGATCATTGTAGAGGCGATTGTATATGTGAGGTGTAGTACATGAATATATGTAGGAACTGTAATATATATGTGAATGATGACATTGATGTATGTCCCCTTTGCCATAGCGTGTTAGATGACGATATGAGTGAAGATGAGATTACTTTGGGGAATAGTATAATACATCAGGGTTCAGAGTATCCTGATGTCAGAAAACGAGAAAAGAGAATGAATATGGTAATGCGCGCAATTCTATTTCTCTTTATTATTGCAGAAATAAGTCTTGTTATCATCAATAATGCAGTTACTCCATATTTCTGGTGGTCAGTAATAAGCGGAGTTGCCATGGTATATATATTCTTTTCTATGGTGTACTGGATCAAGCATGATTCGGGTTTCGCTACTAAGATTGGATTGCAGCTTGTTATTACAATGGCATTTTTGATTGGAATTGATTATTTTACCGGCATGACCGGATGGTCATTAAAGTATGCAATTCCCGGAGTTATCCTGTTTGGAGATGCTGTTGTATTCTTTCTTATGATGCTCAACAGACAGTATTGGTATAGTTATACTTTACTGCTGATATTTATAGGCGCATGTAGTATAGGTATCCTGCTCTTGTATTTTGCCAAGCTTATTACCAATGTTGTACTTCCAATCACCTGTGTAGCGGTTACCGGAGTTTATCTGCTTGGTACAATAATATTTGGAGATAGAGATTTTACAAGAGAGTTGAAACGAAGATTCCATGTGTGAAAATGTATACTTACTGTATACAGCGACGCTTAGCATAGTCGTTTACCATGATTAGTTAATTGGGAGATGTCATAGATGAATCAACAGATTAGTATAAGAGGACGAACAGCAAGAAAAATGGTCAAGGTTGCTAATCATATGCCATTTATAGGTCATAAAGCCCAAACAGGTGAGCTTAGAGAAAAGATGACTATGAAAGAGAAGGCGTGGGAGTGTCCGGAACATTTAAAGCTTGATGTAATAGACATGGAGCTTTTTAAAATGGAGTTATTGCAAAGAAGAAATGATGTTTCTGATATAACACAAAGCAATCTGACGGATGAAGATAATACAGATGCCATTGGTATGGATGATAATAATTCATCAGACGTGAATAATGGAATTATTCTTCATCTTCATGGTGGTGGCTATTATGGTAAGATACATAATACATATAGAGATATGGCTGCGTTATATAATGAGGTGTCAGATGGATTTGATGTGCTTTCCGTTGATTACAGAGTAGCCCCCGAGAATCCATATCCGGCAGCATTAGAGGACGTTGTGAAATCTTATGAGTGGATATTGGAAAAAGGATATCCGGCAGATAAGATTTTTATTGCCGGAGATTCTGCAGGCGGAGGTCTTACGCTTGCACTTAGTTTATATATCCGCGATCACAATATGCAGTTACCCGCAGGCATCATAACCATGTCTGCATGGACAGATCTTACTAAGAGTGGAGAATCTTATCAGGAGAATTTTGATATAGATCCTATGTTTGGCGGCTCAACAGATTCGCTTGTGTTTAAAGATGGTTATTATAAGGATAGTGATCCTGAGGATCCGTATATATCACCAATCAACGGAGATTATACAGGGTTTCCCCCTATGTTGATGCAGGTTGGAGAATATGAAATGTTACTAAGTGACACTCTTTCAGTTGCAGAGAAAGCAAAAATGAGTGGAGTCACAATTAAAGAACATGTATATACAGGAATGTTTCATGATTTTCAAATGGGACTTACCAGATATCCTGAGGCAAAAGAAGCGTGGGTTGAAGTAGGAAGATTTATCAGATATGTTATCAGTCATACAGAAGATTTTGTGTAGTAGATTTTGTTTTAGATAATATATATTAAAGAGGCAGATATGGACAAGCAGAAGAATAATAATCAAAAAAAAGAACAGATCAAGAGAATAATAAAGATACCGGCAGTAGGTTTTGCGTTATTAGCTATTATACTTAATTATTTTTTGGAGGTATTATCAAGGCATTCGTTTATTAAACCATTTAAATTTATAGTACATTCACCACTGGTCTTTTTCTACAATGCTTTTATTATATTTGTTACATTGTCATTGGTATTGTTTGCCAAGCGTAAAGTTTTCGCGACAATATTCGTGTGTGCTATGTGGATAATATCAGCCTTTGCCAACTGGATAGTTTTATGTTTTAGAACGACTCCTTTTTCGGCGGTTGATATCTTGATGCTTCGTAATGTCATGACAATGTTAGATAAATATATGACGAAATGGCAGATGGTTCTTTCAGCCATTGGTGCCGTACTTGTCGTGATGCTTTTGATATATTTATATTTTAAATTACCTAAATCAAAAAGTAAGAGAAGACCGTTTCGTGCATCGGCATATGTATGCATGTGTATTATTCTGATTTATACTCTTACGAAGGTTGCTGTTAATACCAAGACTGTTTCTGATAATTTTGGAAATCTTGCATATGCTTATAATGATTACGGTTTCGCTTATTGTTTTTCTAACAGTATTATAGACGTCGGAATAAGCAAACCTAAGAATTACAGTGAGCAGGCTGTTCATGAAATAACTGATGTATTTTACTACAATAAGAATGAAGTTGTGTTTGCTTCTAAGGACGAGGTTCCTGACGATCTTGAAGAAGAAACAGTAGAAGTGCATGAAGCTGTTATTAGTAATGAAGACACGGGTGAAATACAGGAAGCTGCTCCAAATGACGAAGACACGGGTGAACTGCAGGATACTACTGCAAATAACGAAGAAACGGATGAAATGCATGAAACTGTTGCAAATAACGAGGAAGTAGAGAGCGGGAAAAAATATTACACCAACGAACCTGCAACAAAACAATTTCCGAATATTATTGTGATACAGTTAGAGTCTATATTTGATACAAAATATATGAAAGATCTTAGGGTTACAGAGAGGGTTATGCCTACTCTTGCTAATCTTAAAGGAAGTTATTCTCATGGATTTTTCACTGTACCTGCAGTGGGAGCCGGTACAGCTAATACTGAGTTTGAAGTCCAGACGGGAATGAGTACACAGTTTTTTGGAGCAGGAGAATATCCTTTCAAAACGGTAATGAAGAGCAAAAGCTGTGACAGTATGGCTTATGATCTTAAGAGACATGGATATGCTACTGCAGGATTTCATAATAATGATGCTACATTTTATGAAAGATATATAGATTATTCTAATCTTGGTTTTGATGTATTTACTGCAATGGAATACATGTATTTTCTTCAATATACACCAAGAGGATGGGCGAAGGATAACATACTTGATAATGAAATGATCGAACGTATGAAACAGACAGAGGGACGCGATTATATCACAACTATAACTGTTCAGGCTCATGGACGGTATCCAAAGAAACACACTGACACCTTGACTCATATTGGCTGTCATTTTACGGGAGAATATGAGGGAGATGTTGAGAAGGAAGCAGCATGGGAGTACTACATTAATCAATGTCGCGAAACTGATAATATGTTAAAGGATCTGATTAAAGGATTAGAGGAACTTGACGAACCGACAGTTGTATTCATGTATGGAGATCATCTGCCAAGCCTTAATCTTTTAGAAACCGATCTTAGACAGATAAATTTGTATCAGACTGAGTGGGTTATGTGGGACAATATAGGATTAGAAAGTGAATATAAGGATATGACTTCATATCAGGCCAGCACTTATATATTTGATCGATTAGGAATCGAAGGCGGTCTTATGCAGAATTTTCATAAAAAGTATATGAATCAGCCGGATAAGGAAGATTATCTGAATAAATTGGAAATGTTGGAATACGATACATTGTATGGTTCCAATTATGCATTTGACTGTAATAATCCATTTCCTAAGACAGAAATGAAATTAGGTATTCGTGATATAGTTGTGGAAGGAATTGAAGAAGGCAAAAACGTATATTTTGTAAAAGGTAAAGGTTTTAATACTTTCTCACAGGTGATTATAGATGGTGAATCAATAGATACGACATA